>NZ_JBZXVN010000010.1:23746-36063 GCF_058892305.1 Pelagimonas sp. | reverse complement strand
CATAGGCGATGACGTCAGACAACCTGCGCCGTGAGGCCCGTGATCTGAAGGAGGTTGTGGCCGAGCAAACACTGGAATTGCGTCTTCTCAAAAAAAAGCATGATCGACGATGGGGGCGGCCAAGAATGAGGTATCCCGCATCTGAGAAACTGGAGATCATTCGGTTGGTCGAAGGATCGCAACTGTCAGCGCGTCAAACATTGTCAAAACTTGGCATCCCTCGCACGACATTCTACCGCTGGTATGACCGATACCTGCAACGCGGCGAAGCTAGCCTTGCAGATCAATCCCCCAAACCAAGGCATGTCTGGAACCGTGTGCCGAAGGAAGTGAAGCGCAAGGTTGTCAAGCTGGCGCTGGAGGAGACAGAGCTGTCGCCGCGCGAGTTGGCGGTGACCTTCACAGACCAAGAACGCTACTTCGTGTCGGAATCCACAGTATATCGCACGCTTAAGGCACATGACCTGATCACCAGCCCTGCCTTCATCGTGATCAAAGCTGCCGACGAGTTCAAAGACAAAACCACGGCCATCAACCAGCTCTGGCAGACGGACTTCACCTACCTGAAGATCATCGGCTGGGGCTGGTTCTATCTCAGCACGATCTTGGATGATTACAGTCGCTACATCATATCCTGGAAGCTTTGCACGACTATGAGGACGGAGGATGTGACCGAGACACTTGATCTGGCTTTGCAGGCATCCGGCTGCGATCAGGTTCATGTCGCTCACAAGCCACGGCTGCTCAGCGATAACGGGTCAAGTTACGTCTCTGGTGATCTGGCTGAATGGTTGCACGAGAAGGGAATGAAGCATTCTCGCGGTGCACCTTATCATCCCCAGACGCAAGGCAAGATCGAGCGATGGCATCAAACCCTGAAGAACCGCATCCTGTTGGAAAACTATTTCCTGCCAGGTGATCTCGAAGCCCAGATCGAAGCCTTCGTCGACCACTATAATCATCAGCGCTATCACGAGAGCCTAAACAATGTCACGCCTGCCGATGTCTACTTCGGACGTGACAAGACCATTCTAAAACAAAGGGAAAGGATCAAACAAAAGACGCTCGAAGCGCGCCGCTTGCATCACAGGCAACGCGCCGCATAATCAAACCAACCAGATGAGCCAAACTCTCTCTTAGTTTACGCCGCTCTTGGTGCCAAAAACCCTGACGACGGACACACCGACACCTCCGGCACCCTAAGCTTCGCCCCCGGCCAAACCGTCGCCTACGTCCACGTCCCCGTTGTCGGGGATTTTGTTCAAGAAAGCACGGAAACGTTCAGCTTGAGCCTTGTGGCCACCGCGTCCACCGCGGCACATATCTTTGCCGATACCACCGTGACAGGCATTGGAACCATCGACGATACTGACCTACCGCCGACAACGATTCCTGGCAGCGCCTTTGATGATCTTTTGGTTGGTGATTCCGCCAGAAATGTCATCACCGGCGAGAACGGCGATGACACGTTGCGCGGTGAAGGTGGGAATGACACGGTCAAAGGCGGCTCCGGTGACGATCGCATTGAAGGCGGCCTCGGTGCCGATCTTATGTCTGGCAATGGAGACAATGACACGCTTCTAGGCGAGAGCGGAGATGACCGCATTTTCGGCGGCTCAGGGCGCGATGTCATTTCCGGTGGGAATGGGGATGACAGCATTGAAGCAGGAACCGACAATGACCGCGCCTATGGTAACGACGGTGCAGATACATTGTACGGTGAAGGCGGCAATGACAGCCTTGCTGGTGGCGCGGGTGAAGACAATCTCGATGGTGGCGATGGCGAGGATACCCTCGACGGTGGCAGCAACGACGACACCGCGCGTGGGGGCGATGATGACGATCTAATCCATGGTGGGTCCGGGGCGGATTTGCTTGTTGGCAACGTTGGCGAAGACACGATCAATGGTGACTCTGGGAGTGACCGGATTTTTGGAGGCTCCAATTCAGACGTTATCTCGGGCGTTAGCGCCAATGATACGATAGACGGCGGTACGGGCTCTGATGTCATTAACGGTGATACCGGTCATGATATGCTCATCGGGCATACCGGACACGACACCATTCGTGGTGGTGATGGCAATGATCGCATCGAAGGCGGGAGGCATAACGACCTCATGGCAGGGAATGATGGCCTCGACACCCTTCTTGGAGGTGACGGCAACGACCTCGCCTTTGGTGGCGCTGACAACGACCTAATTGCTGGCCAAGACGGCAATGACAGCGCCAAGGGCGGGTCGGGTGATGATCGCCTGTACGGCAATGACGGCGAAGACACGCTCGATGGGGAAGATGGAAATGACGAAATCTCAGGTGGAGATCAGAGTGACCTGATATTCGGACGCGATGGGGAAGATGTTCTTCGGGGGGGCAACCATGGTGACCGGCTGTTTGGCGGCGGAGGTGACGACACCTTGGCCGGCAATGATGGGAACGATGATCTATCTGGCGGCTCCGCAGACGACCTCCTATTCGGCGGGAGTGGCAATGACACACTTACAGGTGGCAATGGTCGTGACCGTATCTCCGGCGGTTCAGGTGCAGATGTTTTTGTTTTCAATAGTGTTTCAGAAAGCAGCCATGGCAGTGAGCGCGACACAATTTTGGACTTCCAGCACAACGTTGATGTGATTGATCTGTCTGGACTTGCCTCAGGGCTCACTTTTATCGGCGGGGCCAGTTATTCGGGCTCAGCTGGTGAGGTTCGCTACAACGACAGCATTGGCCGTCTCTACATCGACATTGATGGGGATGGAGGTTCCGATTTTTCTGTTGAAGTTGACGGCGCTCCGCTCATCGACGCTGGCGATCTCATTTTGTAAAATAGTCTTCGACAACACATCGCGGCCGGGGTCATTTCCGGCCGTTTTTTGTTTGCTTCTAAGCTGCTAATCCATTGCCCGGCAGGCATTTCTTTGCGACGTTGCGCGCGGGAGACCGGTACTGGTGGGGTCTTGTATTGGCATGCGCTTCAAACGGCAGCTTGTGTGATGTGATCGCTGTGGCCACGGGCCTGAATGACACCAGACATCTTCGAGCGGTGGCGCTATGGGATTGGCTCCCAAATGGGCCGCGCATCCCTATCCGCGCTTTGGCCAATATGGGGCCCTTCGATCCCTATGTGTTTCAATCGCGGAGCGGTCAAAGTGAAGGTGAGATCTCTCTCTTAGGCCAGCGCCAAGATGTCCAAAGCGCAGAAAATACGTCGACATATGCTGTGTCTGGCAACAGGAAACTTCTGACCCCGCTTAGGTTTGAGGCATGAACCTCAGATAGGTGT
Organism: Pelagimonas sp.; assembly: GCF_058892305.1. Lineage (NCBI taxonomy): Bacteria > Pseudomonadati > Pseudomonadota > Alphaproteobacteria > Rhodobacterales > Roseobacteraceae > Pelagimonas > Pelagimonas sp. Next base: position 32,783 of record NZ_JBZXVN010000010.1, on the reverse strand, counting down.
TTGCGCTCAATTCGGGCTGCGAAAGCGTATAGGCCTCTCCGTCTTGCTCAAATGCCGCGCCACTTTTTCTGAGCCATGATCTGAACATTTTTGGGTCCGCAAAAGTCATATCCATCGCGATGATACTGGGTTGGCTGTCGTCAATCTCGGCAGGAAGTGGTCCATAATCGTGTTCAATCTGCGCACGGGTTGCCACCGTGATGACCCCGTTTGCGGTCTGGGCCGCAAAGCCGTCTTGGACGGCCTGTGTCTTGCCATAAAGGCCGGAAAACTTGGTTTTCAGTGCCGGTAAATCCTTTGGGCGAGACAGAATGGTGATGCCGCAAATGCCGTTTACGGTGTTCGGGTGGTCCAGCCATTCGGCGACGTAAATCAATTCGGGCCGGTGTTGTTGGCACAGAAAAAGCGACAGCCGTGGGAAACGCGCATCTGGAAGCAAAGCCAGCGTGGTTTTGGTGCGTCCTGCTGTGCCGTCCGGTAAAATCACATCACGACCGAACTCCAGATGGCCGCTGACGTCAAAGCTTGCCGCCGCCGCTCTGGCCGCGTCACCGACGGAATCCGTGCTGTGCAACGCCGTCAGGGCAATACCCTCACGGTGGTGCAAATGGCTGTGAATATGGCGGCCAAACCGGAAATCCCCCGCAGGCACTTTATCGAGCAGGGTGTCATCGTAGATGCCCATAATCTCAAGCAAACAGCCATCAAACATCGCCAAACTGGTGCTTGTGCCCCATGGATGTTTGCCGATAGCGGTCATGTTAAAGCCAAGCGACAGAAGATGCCGACGAAAGGCGTCGATGTCATGAACGGCAAAAAGGGGATGATCAATTCCAAATGAAGCGGTCATAAGCTTGGGTTCTTTTCAGGGGTAAATGAGATTTGCGCCGCACCGATTTCGCGGGATTTTGAGCCAACGACCAAGGTATTGGGTGGGACATCTTTGACGACAATGGACCCCGCGGCGATATTGGCATTTTTGCCAAGGGTGATATTGCCCAAAATCGTCGCGCCTGCCCCAATCACCACACCGTCTTGGACTGTCGGATGACGTTGTGCGCCGCTGTCATTCAGCGTGCTGCCCAAGGTGACATTGTGCCAGATCGACACGTTTTGGCCGATTACGCAGGTCTCACCCACGACAAAGCCAAGCCCGTGATCCAGCCAAAGCCCAGCCCCAATTTTGGCTGCGGGGTGAATATCCGTCGCAAAGGCGCGCCCCGCACGGGATTTCACCGCCAAAGCCAAATTGGGTTCGCCAGTGTGCCACAAACCATGTGCCACGCGGTGAGCCATGATCGCCTGCACGCCACGCGAAAACAACAGCGTTGCCGGCACACCACCGGGCTCAAAATTGCGGCGGGCACTTTCAGTGATGTCATAGGTGCTGATGTCGACCAAATCGGGCGTCTCATCATAAACCCGTTTTGTCAGACCGGGATCAATTCCTGCCACAGCATTGAGCACCGCCGCCAGTAGATCAGAGATCTGATCAAATGTGACCGCGTCTAGGCCAAGGACATGCGCGGCCTCGACATTCTCCTTCAAGAATGCCGAGGTCTGCGCGACAAGCTCCGCCTTAGGACACATAGCCAAACGCGATTTTAGGGGTGACACCACTGTCGAGCCAGACGCTTTTGGGGCTGGTGTATTCCATCAAAGCATCTGTTCCGCTGGAGCGACCAAAGCCGGACTCATGCGAGCCACCAAAGGGCGATGACACATGGATGGCTTTGTAGCTGTTGATCCAGAATGTGCCCGCCCGCACGGCGGTGGACAGGCGGTGAGCGCGGCCCAAATCAGCGGTCCAAACAGCACCAGCAAGGCCAAAGTTTGTGTCATTGGCGATTGCGATGGCCTCTTCTTCGTCTTCAAAAGGTATGGCTGTGACCACTGGTCCAAAGATTTCGGTTTGCGCGGCCGTGGCGGCGTTGGTTAACCCTGCCAAAACCGTTGGCGGTACAAAGAACCCAGTGTCGGGCAATACGGCGCGGGAGCGGACATCTGCGCCTTCGCTTGCTGCGCCTTTGATCATGCCGGTGATGTGATCAAACTGACGCGCGTTGCTGATCGGGCCGATTTCCGTCGCCTCATCCATAGGATCGCCAAGCGTGATGGCGTTCATACCGTCTGTGATCATGTCCAGCAGGTCGGCATGGATGGATTTGTGCACCAGCAATCGCGAACCCGCGACACAGCTTTGCCCCGCACCCGAGAAAATTGCGGCCTGCGCACCCAGTGCGGCATGTTTAAGATTGGCGTCATCAAAGACGATATTGGCGGATTTACCGCCCAGTTCCAACACGACAGGCTTGAGCGCTTTGGCGGCGGCCATGGCCACATGACGCCCGGTTTGCGGCGAGCCAACAAAAATGACCTTGCGTACGGATTTGTGTTCAATCGCCGCTTGGCCTGTGGTGGGGCCAAACCCTGCCAGCACATTGACCAACCCCTTTGGTAGACCTGCGTTTTCGGCGATTTTCACCAAGGCGATAGTCGTCACGGGCGTCAATTCGCTTGGTTTTATCACAACGCCATTGCCTGTCGCTATGGCAGGTGCAATTTGCCAACCAGCGGTGAAAATAGGCGCATTCCATGGGGTGATTTGAAACACAACCCCAAGTGGTTCACGCAGAGTATAGTTCAGATGCCCACTGGGCACGGGGATCACTTCGCCGTGCAGTTTGTCGGCCCAGCCTGCGTAATACCGGAACATCTCGATGACTTTCGCCACCTCTACACGGCAATCGCGAATGGGTTTGCCTGCCACAAGGGCTTCCATCTGGGCCAGAGGCTCGACATAGGCTTTGATCGCTGAGGCGACGTCTTGCATGACGTCACCACGGCGTGCGGCGGACATGTCCTGGCCCCACTCTTTTTGCGCAAGTGTAGCGGCCTCGCAGGCCTCTGCCGCGAGGTCCTCGCCGCAATCTGCGTAGGACGCCAACGTGGCCTGCGTATAGGGGTCATGCAATGTGACGGCGTCGCCTGCGCCGTCACATAATGTGCCGCCGATCAAGTTTTGAATTGCTGTCCCTAGGCCCAAGTCTGACATGAGCTTTTGAAAAAGTGCAGATCGATTAGACATCTGTGCCAGCCTCAAATTTATAAATCTCGTTAAAGTCAGCGCTGTCGTCCAGCATCGCTCGGCTGTCTTCCCAAACCGCTGCAATGGCGCGGGTGGCAGGCAGGGTCAGGCCGGCATTTGCAGCCAGTTTTGTCGCCAGCCCTACGTCTTTGCGCATCAGGCCCATGGTGAACCCTGAATCGTAACTTTCCGACATAATCCATTTGGGAAAGTTCACTTCACTGACGCCAGAGCGCCCCGACCCCGCATTCACCCCGTCAAGCAGACTGACCAAAGGAATGCCCCCACTTTTGGCCAATTGCGCCATTTCGCTGACCAAAACCAAATTGGCAGCACAGAGCAAATTGTTCGCGATCTTGGCCGCATGGCCCGACCCAACAGGCCCGACATGTACGATCTTGGCCGTCAAGTCTTCTAAAATGGGACGAATTTTGGCGATGGTGGTCTCAGAACCGCCCATGACCATCGTCATCGTACCGCTCTTGGCACCCGCAGGCCCTCCGCTGACGGGGCCGTCTAGAAAGTCATAGCCGGCGTCTTTGGCCGTCTTGGCTAAAACCGCCGTGGTTGCAGGTTCCGAGGTCGAGGTATCCAGCACAATGGTCCCGGAGGCCAGCTTTGGCCCAAGGCTATTCATCACCGTTTCGACAATCTCGGCACGCGGCAATGACAGGATGACAAAGTCGCAATTTTGCGCGATCTCAGCCAGAGTGTCGCATACCGAAGCTCCTGTCGTTTGAACGCGTGCACGTACGTCCGGTGATGCATCATAGCAAAGCACTTTATGGCCTGTTTCCGCCAAGCGAGACCTCATTCCGTCCCCCATGGCACCGCATCCAATGAGTCCTATCATGCTGTTATGTCCTTACCTGTCGTGTTTCATTTCGGTGTTGCGGCCCCGCGAGACGCGGTTTCGAGCGCTTCGTCTGTGCGACATCCGACGAATTCCCCTTGTTTATCGAGGCCACCCGGTCTGAAGCTCTTCGGATCACGGCTGGATCATCGCTGACGTAGGGCGTGACAAAGCCAAGCGATTTGCGTGGAACCATCAACAAGGCCCGCCTGTCGTCTGGGGACGAAACAGCCCCCGCCGAAGGGCGCTCATCTGCGATCAACAGAGCGGGATCGTCATCCATCGTCAAAGCAATGACAACGCGCCGGGGCATACCCCGGCAAGTCGTGAGGATATTCTTTCATACGTGCTCCCGCATTGGGGATACCAGCGGCATCAGGACCTTCACCAGCCAATCTATATGAAAGAAACTGGCATCTGGTTGCGTCAATGTTCCCCCATAACCGGGCAAGATGGCTTGAAACTTTACGTCACTGTCGCGGGCCATTGGGCCTTCGGAGTGGTTGGCAAGACCGTCGTTCGTGAACGTCTTGTTGTGGCAGTTCGGATCGAAACTTGTGGCAGCTCTTGGTGATACGATGCGCAGGGAGACAGCATGGAATAGGCCTTTGAGGGCGGTATTCATGACCAAAGTGGCCAGGGCCGTTTTCATAAATTTGTGCCGCATGGTAACGCCCGTGTCGTCTTTTGGTTTTGATAGAGAGAACCTTAACGATGTTTAGGGGGCTGCATATTGCACCACTACAAGTTTAACGTTGCATCACGCGCAACGCTAGGTCTTGCGTGTAAAAGCGGCCATGCTGCGGATCGCATGATCAAGCAATCGCGACGCGCCTTCGGGTAATTTGCGACTTGTACGGGTGAAAATCGACGCCTCGCCTTCGTCGAATTCAGGCACGGTCAGGGGCAATGTTGCGATGGTCCCATCAGCAATTTCGCGTGTGGCTACAAAGGCTGGCAACACTGTGATGCCCAAACCTTCGCGCACAAAGTTGCGCAAAACCATCAGTGAATTTGACCGCACCATAGCATTCAATTTGACGCCATATGTGGCCTCTGCAAGACGCACCATTTCCCCCACGCCAGAGCCGGACTTGAGCAACGCGCAGGGGATGTTTTCCAGATCGTGCAACGACACGGGGGCAGACAGCGTCGACCACTCAGACGCAGGGTGATACAACACGTCCAAAGGTTGTTTCACCTGCGCTGCAACGCGAATTGTACGGTCCCGGCTGGCATTATAGGCCAAACCTATGTGCGCGCGGTCCGTACGCACCGCATGCATCACCTGTTCGGTTGACCCGGTCAAAAGGTCATAGGTGAACCCCGGAAAAGCTTTGCGATAGCTGGTCAAGGCGTTGCCGACAAAGTCATTGATAAACCCATCGCCCACAGCAATCACCAATTCGCCCCTTCGCATGCCTGCCAATTCGTCGAATTGCGATAGCAAAGCCTCTTGCTCGCTGCGCTGAGCTTTGAGGTAGGTGAGCAAGAGCTCTCCGGCATCGGTTGGGCGCACGCCGCGCCGCCCGCGTTCCACAAGGGTGATGTTCAACGACTGTTCAAGCGCCTGCAAATGACGACTGACCGTCGAAGGTTCAATGCCCATCCGTTCGGATGCCGCGCGAATGGACCCATCTTCACAAGCCGCCAGAAAGGATCCAGCCTGAGCGTTTTCGATTTTGAACATATATATCGGCTACTCCCGGACGTTTTCTAAAGCAACCAAACAACTCATTCCGTACTTGTCATGTTACAGGGCATGGCGCGCGCCCCTACCTGTTTCTTAACTGGGGTAGGCTTCATTTATCTAGGATGATTTTTACCACCTACGATTTGAGCCAAACATCATCGCGCAATGGGGCCAGACCCTAAACCTCCAGAACATTCTCCAGAGCTGATGCAGGCAAGCCCAGCACGGACAAAGCCGTTTGTCGGTCGCTGGACACATGGCAAACCATGTTGCTGTTCAATGCTTCGGAGAGTGTTTGAAACATCCGCGCCATACCAAACGCGACGTTTTTCTGGGCCAAAAACGAGACAACGATCGGTTTATTGAGGCGCTGGTGGGTCAAGTTGGCGTGTTGGACATGTTGGCTCATCTCGTCATAATCAATCTTCACCTCGGTAACACGTCGCAAGTCCACAAGCTCATTCATCCCGGCGAGATAAGCGTCACTTTCATAGACATCCATTAGTGCTGTGACGATGTCTTGGCGCTCTATTATGCCGACGTATCGTGAATAGACTAACTTGTGCGCTACAAGAATGGTCGCCCTAACTGGCATGGTTGGGTTCCTAAGGCCGGGTTCGAACAAAGAATTGGCGGACAGGAGTGCTGGTTATACGGGAATTCGGTATGGGTGAATACCTTATTTCGGGAACGTAGCGTCGAATCATTCCGCAATTCTCTTTAGATTTATGAAGAATGATTCGTATTTGTCGTAGGTTTGAATGTGACGTGAGTGGCCAATTTTCTGCCACAGGCCGTATTGGTTCTTGATTTGATACAAACTTAGACACATTCCCGAATGACGCGAAGCGCCTATATGCTTGGCGGATGGTTCTCATGATTGTTGCCAAATAAGAGACGGTCACTCAGGCCAACTCGAGGATTAGCTGCGAAATCGTTTAAAATTGGCTGAAAAGGGCGGTTTTATTGCGGCGTTTGCATGGCGTGTGGAAACAATTTGCGTTCAACCTTCGGAAAAATTGAGCCTTTTCCGGCTGAATTCTGCCAATAGAACAAAAGGAATGCCGCCGTCGTGCCATTTTTTCCTTCCGACACGCGCCGGTTCACAGTATCTATATCTCAAGCCCAACTGGGGGGTGAAGACATAGGCCACGGGGGCGGCCGCTGAACTGTTGTGCATCTGAAAGGATGTGAGGTGAAGCGTAGGGCGGAGTCCGTCCGAGCCGCAATTTGGCGTTCTTCGTCCACGTAAAGACGTGGGCAGAGGCAGCGCGAACACTTCGCATACTTACAGGCGCGACGAGCGAAATTGAACGGGCAGTGCAGTGGGCATTGTCTGCCGCCTACGCGGTTGGGGCATGCCCCCGTCTGAAGTATATGAGGGTCTGATAATGGCTGATTTGTTTTTAAATTGGGGTGCTCTTGGTGCCTATGGTACCGTACTCGACGACACTGCACCTGATGCGGTCACTGCTACGGTTGATACCGGCGGTGTGGCTGTTGATATTACATTTGATGGTCAGGATGCTGGCGCGCAGGCCTTTACATATAATGGCTTCGCCTATGTTGAAGGCGATGAGACACTGAACCCGGCCTCGCACCTGAAACTCTTTGGCGAAGGCGGTGACGGCGATGCTGCCCCATCGGCCACGTCGACAACGGTTCTGGACTTCCGGGCCCTCGATACCGATTCTTACACCGACAACGTGCAAAACGTCAGCTTCCGTCTTAACGATGTTGATGCGGGTATGGCCGGGGACCTTGATGGCCCTGGCACCGGCTTCGAAGATGTCGTGTCGGTGATGGCCTATGACGCCGATGGCAACGCCGTGCCTGTGTCCTTGACACCTGCGGGCAGCGCTTCGGTTGGTGGCAACACAGTCGATGGCAACACCCCATCCGAATTCGAAGACGCGACCGGCTCGGTGCTTGTCAATATTGCCGGCCCTGTGTCGCGGATCGAAGTTGTCTATGAAAATGGGGGCGAAAGCGAACAGGCGGTTTTGATCTCTGACGTCGAGTTTTCGACCGTCGATGTTGTGGATGAGAACTCTGATCCGACCGCAAATGACGATAGCGACAGCACCTTGCTGGACACCGCCGTCACGATCGACGTCATCGCCAATGACACCGATCCAGAGTCTGACCCGCTTTCCGTGCTCACCTATACATCGCCAAGCAATGGCAGCGTGACCGATAACGGTGACGGCACCATGACTTATACACCGGCACCGGGTTTCCTTGGGACGGACACGTTCACCTATGTTGTGGATGACGGGAATGGCGGCACCGATACGGCCACTGTGACTGTTGACGTGACCGAAGGTGGTGGCGGCAACACCGACCCGGATGCCGTTGATGACAGCGACACCACATCTGTGAATACACCTGTGAACATCACGGTTTTGGGCAACGACACCGATCCTGAAATGGATACTTTGTCTGTTACGGATGCAACCGACCCAACCAATGGCACCGTGACTGTGAACGCAGACGGTACCATCGACTATGAGCCCGACACCGATTTCACCGGAACCGACACGTTTGACTACACCATTTCCGACGGCAATGGCGGTTCTGATACGGCCACTGTGACCGTAAGCGTTGAAGACGGCAGTGGAAACCAGGCACCTGTGGCCGCAGACGACACCAGCAGCACCGAAGAAAGCGCGCCTGTTCGCATTTACGTGCGTGGCAACGACGAGGATCCCGATGGGGATGAGCTGACAATCGTTTCGACGACGACACCTGCGAATGGTGTGGCGACGATTGACCCAACTGATGGCACAATCGTTTATACTCCAAACGACGATTTCACCGGAAGCGACACGTTTGAATACACTGTCGAAGACCCGTCGGGCCTTGAATCTACGGCGACAGTAACCGTCGAAGTCACTCCGGACGCTGAAAACGATGATCCGATTGCCAATCCTGATGCGGCGACCACGCCCGAGGATACGCCAGTTGTGATTGAGGATCCGCTTGCAAATGACAGCGATCCAGATGGTGATCCGATCACCTTGACCGGTCTTGGTGATCCCACCAACGGCACCGCGACGTTGAACCCCGATGGCACTGTGACCTACACGCCAGAAGACGGGTTTACCGGTGAGGACACGATTCCTTACACCATCGAAGATGACAATGGTGGCACCTCCACCGGTGAGATCGTTGTCACCGTGACCCCAGATGGCGAAAACACGCCTCCAACGGCTGTGGATGACGAAGCCACAACGCCAGAGGGCACGCCGGTTGTGATCGACGATCCAGCGGGCAACGACACCGATCCGGATGGCAACCCGTTGACCGTGACCGAAGTTGGCACGCCAACCAACGGCACTGCGACGCTGAACCCAGATGGCACCGTGACCTACACGCCAGCCGATGATTTCACCGGTGAGGA
>NZ_JBZXVN010000010.1:0-23702 GCF_058892305.1 Pelagimonas sp. | reverse complement strand
ATCGTTGTCACTGTTGAACCTGAGGACGGTCGCATTGACACCGATGTCTTCCCAGTCAGCCCAGATCAGCAACCGCTTGATCCGTTGAACGGCTTAGACGAAGACGAAGACCCGTCTGATGATCTGGATAGCATCGATGGCACGTCGGGCTCCGACACCATTGAAACTGGCGACGACGCCGACACTATCAACGCCGGTGGCGGTGACGACAGTGTTGCACCGGGTATTGATGATGACCTTGTCGATCTTGGCGGCGGTGACGATTACGTCAACGACATCCAAGGCGCTGACACCATCTTTGGCGGTCAGGGTGATGACACCATCATCGCGGGTATCGACACCTTCTCTGACTACGCCAATGACGATCCGTCCTTTGCGGATGGCACGCCGCTGGCCGGACTGGGCTTTGATCGTGATCCAAACACCGAAGATGGTCGTGACAGCATTCAGGGCAACCTAGGCGACGATCTGATCTTTACCGGTGACGACGCCGATACCATTGACGGTGGCGGTGACAACGACACCATCGACGCCGGTATTGACGACGACGAAGTCATGGGTGGTCAAGGTGATGACTCGATCATTGGTGGTCATGGTTCCGATACGCTGGATGGCGGTCAGGGTGACGACTACATTGATGGTTCTGCTCCAGCAGCGCTTGAGATTGTAGATGAGACCGATCCCAACACTGAGAACGACCGCGACCTGATCGACGGCGCTCTTGGCAATGACACGCTCTATGGTGGCGATGACGACGACACGTTGATTGGTGGCTCCGGCGAGGACTTCTTGCACGGCGGTATCGACGAAGACGACCTGCGCGGTGGTGGCGATGACGACACTCTGGTTGGTGGTCGCGGTAACGACACGATTGACGGTGGCGCCGGTGCTGATAGCATCCGAGCCGGTGAAGGTCGTGACAACATCCAAGTCAATGGCCCGACCGAAGGTTTCGACGATACAGTTGATGGCGGCTCAGGCGTATTCAACGCGGATCCCGACCTCAATGATGACTATGATATCCTCGATCTGGGTGGCGCTGGTGAGCGTGACGTTGATTGGCGGATTGTTGACCAGACACCTGACAGCAATGGCAACGGGACCGACGGCACCGTCGAATTCCTAGATGGCGACGGCGAAGTCACCGGCACCATGGAATTCTTCGAGATCGAAGAAATCGTCTGCTTCACTCCGGGTACGCTGATTGCGACCCCATCGGGTGAGCGTCTGGTCGAAGACCTGGTCGAAGGGGATCGTGTTATCACACGGGACAACGGCATTCAGGAAATCAAGTGGCTGGGTCGCAAAGACCTGACCGGGCATGATCTGGCGCGCAAGCCTCACTTCAAGCCGATCCTGATCCAGAAGGGTGCGCTGGGCAACAACCTGCCTGAGCATGACCTCTTGGTCTCGCCAAACCACCGTGTGTTGGTCGCCAATGACAAGACCGCTCTGTACTTTGAAGAGCGCGAAGTTCTGGTCGCAGCCAAGCACCTGACCGGTCTGGACGGTGTGGATGAGGTCGAAAGCCTCGGCGTGAGCTACATCCACGTCATGTTCGAGAACCACGAGGTGATCTTGTCGAACGGCGCTTGGACCGAAAGCTTCCAGCCGGGTGACTATAGCCTTAAAGGTATCGGCAACGCCCAGCGTCAGGAAATCTTTGAACTGTTCCCTGAGTTGGAGCACGCCGAAGGTGTCAAGGCTTATGGCTCTGCCCGCCGCTCGCTCAAGAAGCACGAAGCCGCGCTTCTGACCAAGTAAGCTGGTCGCAACAAACAACTGAATATGCAGCACAGCCCGCGCTTATGGCGCTGGGCTGGGACGGGGCGGCCTTTTGGGGCTGCCCCATTTTTGTTGAGCGGTGACGAGAAGGATATGGTGCGACAAGTCTTCTGGGCGCATCGGGGCGATCAAAACAGCGGCGGATCATGAACCTTTGGGACAAGAGGGGGTAGACCCGACCGGCCGGAATGACATCGCGGTTGCAGTGACAATACCAGTTAAATTCGGTGTAAACGCCTTTTTTGCGCCCAGTTCTGTTTCCTAAATCCTTATAGTCCTGTGGCTATCGTCCCTCCCGGGGGGTCGCCTTTTGGCGGCAAAGCACTGGGTGACATGCAATGGCGTTGTATAGCGTAACCACAAGCAATTGGAATTCGGCCGGATTTTGGTCAGGAATCACCGAAGGTGGTACGGGTCAAACTTTGGACTTTTCGACGCTTCCGGCCAATTACACTCTGTCTTTGGACAAATCGAGTGGGGCGTTGACCATTTCGGATGGCTCAACAAGTTTTACGATTGGCCAATCCGGTTACGGCGGCACCAGTGACGCGACGCTTGGGGGCGGCACGCAATGGGGGTATTTTGACACGCTTGTCACCAATGACGGCGACCAACACTTGTCCGGCGATTTCCGTAGCGAGTCCATAGTCTCAGGGGACGGCGACACAACCGTCTATGCTGGCGATGGAACGGATACCGTGGTCGGTGGCGCTGGGGCTGATGTGATTTATGGCCAAGAGGGTGATGATACGCTCGATGGCGGTGATGGGGCAAATTTCATTGACGGTGGTACGGGGGGCGACCACATCACCGGTGGGGCGCATGCGGACTACCTTCAAGGCGGGTGGGATGACGCCGGCGCCGATACATTGTTGGGCGGCGGCGGTGACGACCTGATCATGGCGGGGGATGGGAACGACAACCTGTCTGGTGACGCCGGGTCCGATTGGCTTGATGCGGGGCGGGGTGATGACCTTGTTCAAGGGGGAGCAGATGCCGACCGTATGATTGGCAGCGACGGTCGAGACACCTTGTTTGGGGGGAGTGGCGATGACATTTTAACCGGCGGTGCCGGCAGTGATGTCATGCAGGGTGATGATGGGGCCGACCACATCTATGGTGCAGAAGGGGATACCGTTGATGGCGGCGAAGGCGGGAGTGACAATGACGTCCTCTGGGTCAGTGGCGTTGACTACGTAAGCTATGCGAATCCCGAAGGTGGCACGGTGCATTTCCTGTCGGGGGGGACGCTGAGTTTTACCAACATTGAAAGCGTTGTTTTGATGGCCAATGACGGCGTCGTCACCGGAACGGGGGGCGATGATCAGATTGGCCAATTCTTCTTTGATGCCGATGGGGATTGGGTCGACAACAACGATGCGACGGGTGCCTTTGGCATGTCTGGGGATGACGATAGCATCAATGCCGGGGCCGGGAACGATCAAGTCTGGTCCTTGAGCGGTGACGACAGCGTCGATGGCGGCAGCGGCCATGACGTGATTGATGGCGGTATCGGTGCGGATACCTTGCTTGGTGGTGACGGTGATGACTGGCTGCAAGGTGACTTGGGGGATGACTCCCTCTTGGGTGGCATTGGTAACGATACACTGCTTGGCGAAAACGGATGGGGCAGTGGTGACGGGAATGATTATCTAGATGGACAAAGTGGCCATGACTATTTGTACGGCGGCGATGGTCACGACACAATCTATGGCGGTACTGGGGATGATGTCCTCTTTGGTGAAGCCGGGTCCGATAGCCTTTACGGTGATGACGGGGCAGATACCTTTGGGTTCCGTTACGGGTTTGAGAATGATGTTGTCGAAGGCGGAGAAGGCGGCACCGACACGGACACGCTTGATTTCAGCTATATGTCGAGCCCGCTGTCGGTTTGGGTCACCACCAATGAAACCGGGACGGTCACCAATGGGGCCAACGGCGACCTTATCAACTTCTCAGAGATAGAAGCCTTTACCTTAACCAGTGGTGACGACAGCCTTTGGGGAGCTGGGGCCGATGAGGCGATGTATGTCGATGCCGGGGCTGGTAATGACAACATTGATGGCGGGGGGGGCAATGATACCCTGATTTCAGGGGATGGGAATGATACGCTAAGCGGCGGGGCCGGCAATGACAGTCTTGTCGGGAATACGACCCTCGGGTCGAGCTATACGCTACTCGAAGGTGGGACAGGATCGGACACATTAGACGGCAGTCTTGGGAATTGGGATGTTGCGGCCTATTGGAGTTCAAGCTCCGGGATCGACATTGACCTGACCGACGGTGTCAAAGAAAGCGGCGGTGAGGCCGCCGGTGATACGCTGATTGGTATCGAACAGATCGATGGGTCCTCTCATAACGATACGATTGTTGGTGATGACGACCTTGTTGAAATCAAAGGCAACGGTGGTGATGATTGGCTTGTTGCCGGGGATACCGGAACACATATCTATGGTGGCGATGGTGCTGATACTTTGTTTGGGGGGGATGGGGATGACTACCTAGATGCCGAAGACGGGGTATCTGCCAACGACCAAATTCAGGCCGGAGCTGGCAATGACACTCTGATCACCGACGCCGGGGATGACACGGTGTATGACGAAGCCGGGGATGATGTCATTTATGCCGGTACGGGGGATGATGCCATCGTTCTGGGCACGGGCGATGACACCGCATACGGTCAAGACGGCAGCGATGTCTTCAGCCTGTATAATGGCACCGGCAACGACGTGCTAGTTGGTGGCGAAGGGGGGGCGACAGCGACCTTGTCACAATCCATTCAAGTCCGGTGAGCGTGAGTGTCACCTATACTGGCGATGAAATGGGCAACATGGTTTTGGGGAGTGATACAATCGCCTTCTCCGAGATCGAACGTTTGGGTCTGACCGATGAGGGCGACTATGTTACTGCGCTGGGCATTACAACAGATCTGAATGTCGACGGGGCCGGTGGCGACGATACCATAAATGGTGGATCGGGGGATGATACCCTTATTGGCGGTCTTGGCGATGATGTCCTGCAAGGGTCCGGGGGAAATGACTCCCTTTACGGGGGGGAGGGCGCAGATAGCATTTACGCCGGGTCCGGGAACGATACGGTTCTTGCCGGGGATGGGGATGACTATGTCGGCCATTCGATAGGCCATGACCTTGTTTATGGCGGTGCGGGCAACGATACGCTTTATGGGGGCGGAACGGCCTCCAATGGCAGTGATACGTTGTATGGTGGGACTGGGGATGACAGCCTTGCGGGTGCCTTGGGCGATGACGTTCTTTATGGCGACGACGGGGATGATACCCTTGATGCCGATAGTGGGGATGACAGCCTATCGGGGGGCGCGGATGCCGACACGTTTATCATCCGGGATGGATTTGGGGATGACACGATTGTTGGGGGGGAAACTGCAACCAGTGGAAGTGATGCAGATACGCTCGACCTCTCGAACCTGACCAGCGGTGCCCATATCGACCTAAGTCAAAACGGGGCCGGTGATACCGAAAGTGGCGTTGTGACGTCGGGGGCCAATACCGCGTCTTTTACCGAAATCGAAACTGTGGTTGGGTCTGAACAGGACGATACGCTTACCGGGTCGACGGGCGATGACAATGTCGATCTCGGCGGTGGTGACGATAGTGCCGATGGCGGGGCAGGGGATGACACCCTGATTGGCGGGGCAGGCTCTGATACGCTGGATGGTGGCGCGGGTGCTGATAGCCTGTCTGGTGGTGCGGGAGATGACTTCTTTACCCTTGGTGTCGGTGATACCGCGCTGGGCGAAGATGGGGATGACAAGTTTGACGTCACCGCAACATCTATGGCCACCGGCAATGCAACAATCACTGGTGGCGAAGCTGGGGAAACCGGGGGGGATACGCTTAACATCACCGGCCCGGCCACAATCGACATGCTTGGGGCCGAACATGGTACGGTAACCTGGCTAGATGGGGCGACCCTGACGTTCTCTGAGATTGAGCACATCAACTATACGCCCTGTTTTACCCCCGGCACCCGGATCAAGATGGAACAGGGGCAAAAGCGCGCCGAACATGTGCGCATCGGTGATTTGGTGCAAACGTGCGACAGCGGCGTTCAACCGGTGCGCTGGATCGGGTCAAAGACCCTGAGCTGCTCAGACCTGCGGGCCGCTCCCGCCTTGCAGCCCATCCGTATCTCTGCCGGTGCGCTGGGCACAGGTCTGCCCAAGCGCGATATGATGGTCTCTCCGCAACACCGCGTCGCGCTGGGCTCGGCTCAGGTACAGCTACTCTTTGGTGAGGATGAGGTTTTGGTCGCCGCCCAAGATATTTTGGGCTTGGCGGGCGTGCGCCGGGCCATTCCACCGCAAGGGCTACGCTATATCCACCTGATGTTTGATCGGCATGAGTTGGTCAAATCCGATGGATGTTGGACCGAAAGCTTTCAACCCGGTGATCTATCATTGGCGGGAATGGACATGGCGCAACGCGGTGAATTGTTGTCACTGTTCCCCTATCTTGCCCAAGCCGACCGGCGCAATCGGCGGTTTGCTGCGGCGCGCCCGTCGTTGAAATCCTATCAGGCGCAACTTGTTGTCTCGCAGCTACGCGCCTGAATCATTGCGCGCTTTCTTACTCTGTGCTTCCGTCCGTCTTCTAAAAGACTGGCACCAAACCGGGAGCACCCATGCAGGCACAACAGCATTTCCACTTTGTCCTGATGGGGCGCTATCAATTGCTGTCTTTGGTGTCGGCGTTGGAAACGTTGCAAAACGCCAATTACACCGCCGGGCAGGAGCTGTTTACATGGTCGATCCACAGCAGCGGGCCAACACCCATTTCGTCTATTGGAACCCGTGAATTCACCTGCCAATCGCTTGACGACATTCACAACCCCCAAGAGGTGGTGATCGTTGGCGGGCCGGATGTGGCCGCGCTAGAAGACCCGAAATTGACGGTGTGGTTGGGGCGACATGCGCGCCGTGGGGTGCGTGTCTCGGGGCTTACCACCGGGGCGTTTGTTCTGGCCTATGCGGGGTTGGTCGAAAACGCGGCTGTGACCCTGCATTGGCAATTTCGCGATGCCTATCGTGAAATGTTCCCAGATCACGAGCTTAGCCCACGCCCCTTTGTCGGGGATGGAACGCGGTGCAGCAGCTCTGGCGGCGTCTCGGCGATTGATTTGTTTCTGGGGTTTGTCGCCGAGTATATGGGCGAAGAGTTTTCCGGCCGCGTCTCGGAATCAATGAACTATGTGACGCTTCAACAGGTTCAACAAGTCGCCTCTGCCGAGGCTTCGGCGCGCACGCGGGTCAAAAACGCCCCAACCGTCGCGGCGCTGGAAATTATGGAATCCAATCTGGAATTCCCTGTGACGCCCCCGCAAATCGCCGCTGAAATTGGTGTGTCGACGCGGCAATTGGAACGGTTGTTCAACAAACACCTCGGCCAAAGCCCGAAACGTTATTACATGCATCTGCGCCTGCGTCGTGCCTATTTCCTTTTGACACAAACCAAAATGCCGGTGATCGAAGTCGCGATTGCTTGCGGCTTTCAATCTCCGGGCCATTTTGCCAAATGCTTTCGTGCCGAATTTGGTCTGACTCCAACCGAATTGCTTAAGTCGCGTTTGAATTAAGGGAGCCCCTAAACCATTTCGGCCGTTTTGGCGCGCCACGCGGCCCAAGCCTCGGGTGTGTCGAGATCGACAAGGGCGCGATCATCCGACAAGGCGACCCGGCGCAACCGGTATTTGTTGGCCTTTAAAACCGCGCGCGCACCTTGATCGCCCGATACGGCCATCAGCGCGGTAAAACAATCCGCTGGGAACAGGACCGGGTGACCGGGGGTGCCATCGGCGCTTGTGGCTTGTTGCAAGGTCGGATGCGCCTCGTTGCAAAACCCTTGATAGACGGCCAGCAAATCTTCGGTTGTCAGGTCCGGCATATCCGCCGGGAGGATCATCACCGCGCGTTGATTGCGTGGCAACATCCCAACCCCGCGCCGGAGCGAGGCCGACATGCCCAAATTGGCATCGGGCACGGCGACGATTTGCACGGGCAACCCCTGAAGCGCAGCGGCGCGTGGATGATCATGATCGGGCAAGGTCACGCAGACATGCGCGCCCGTTGCCAAGGCGGTTTCGACTTGGCGGCGCAGCATCGGCACGCCGCCAACATCCTGTAGCAATTTGTCTTGGCCCCGCATCCGTCGGCTGGCCCCGGCGGCGGGAATCACAATGGCAATATCAAGCATGGCCGCACCATAGCCGCAAATGGCACAATCACGCAGAGCTTTCTTTGTGCTAATATCGCCGTGGTTGTGTCAGCCGCGCATTCGATCACCGTTTGCATCAAACAAAGGGGTGGTCAAAAGTCGAGATTTACACATCTTTCCAAGGATTTCTATTTCGGCCTTCATGTCCGGTGACACCACTGCGCGTGGAACCAAAGCTAGCGCGATTGATTTGCCCAAATGGTGAGAATACCCGCCTGACGTGCAAAACCCCTGTACCTTTCCCCCTATCCACACCGGTTCATAGGCGTTGACGTCGGTGTCTGTTGCATCAACCTCAAAGGCCACCAAGGTCCGCTCCGGTGGGGCGTTCTGCTCGGCCTCGGCAGCGGCGCGACCGATGAAATCGGTGGTTTTCGTCCATGAAATGAAGCGATCTAAACCGGTTTCCGCCGGCGTATAATCGGGCGAAAACTCGCGCCCCCAAGAGCCAAAGAACTTGTCCAACCGCAGGCTCATCATCGCCCGCATGCCAAAGGGTTTTAACCCCAAAGGTTGCCCCGTGTCCCATAGGGTTTGCCAAAGGGCGCGTTGTTCCATGGCATCTACATAGATTTCATAGCCCAGATCGCCGGTATAGCTCACCCGCTGCACAATGGCGGTCGATAGCCCGATGGTGACCTGACGCACATCCATGAACCGCATGTCCGAGATGTCTTGGTGTGCACCTGCCTGCAAAAGATCCCTGGCGCGTGGTCCGGCGATCTGAAACCCGGTGCGCCGGTCCGATACGTTGTCGAGGGTCACATCGCCCTCTGGCTCATGCGCCATAAACCACCGCATGTGATAAGCCTGCGCACCATAAGAACCGGTGATTTGGAAATGCGTTTCGCTCAGGCAACTGACGGTGAAATCCCCGATGATGCGCCCCTTGGGGGACAACATCGGCGTTAGGGAAAGCCGCCCCGGCTTGGGGATGCGCCCCGCCATAATACGGTCAAGCCAAGCGCGCGCGCCCGATCCTTGCACATCGTATTTGCCAAAATTCTGGACCTCATTGATCCCGACGGCCTCGCGAACGGCTTTGACCTCGCGCGCAGTGGCCTCAAAAGCATTAGAGCGGCGGAAAGACGGTGTTTCAAGGCGCGGTTCATTCGGGGCGGCAAAGTAATTGGGCACTTCTAGCCCGTATTGCTGCCCCCAAACCGCGCCCATCTTGTCAAAGACGTCATACATTGGTGTGGTGCGAAGCGGCCTCGCGGCGGGTAGCTCTTCGTTGGGGTAGGAGACACTAAAGCGGGTTTGATAATTCTCGATCACCTTGGGCAAGGTGTACCCCGGTGTGATCCAGCGCCCATAGCGCGCTACGTCCATCGCTGCGGTGTCGCGCTCGCATTCGCCTTGCACCATCCACTGCGCCAACATCAAACCGACACCGCCGCCTTGGCTAAATCCGGCCATGACACCACAGGCGCTCCAATAGCCGCGCAGCCCCGGTATGGGGCCGACAAGCGGGTTGCCATCGGGGGCAAAGGTGAACGGCCCGTGGATCACCGATTTGACCCCGGCGGTCTCCAAAACAGGAAAGCGTTGATAGGCAAAGGCGATGCTGTCTTCGATCTTGTCAAAATCATCAGGGAGCAATTCGTGACCAAAATCCCAAGGCGTGCCGTCTACAGCCCATGGGCGGCAAGGTTGTTCGTAAAATCCAATACATAGACCGCGGCCCTCTTGGCGCAGATAGCTTTCCCCGGCCGGGTCCATGACATGGGGGTGTTCGGTCTCGCGTTCATGGATGTCGGCAATGTCGTCGGTGACGATGTATTGATGTTCCATCGGGTGCAGTGGCAGGTAAACACCGGCCATTGCCCCGACCTCGCGCGCCCAAAGGCCACCGGCATTCACCACATGTTCGGTGTGAATAGTGCCCTTGTCGGTGACGACATCCCATGTGCCATCGGGGCGCTGGTTGGTTTCAATCACCTTGGTATGTGTGACGATATCCGCGCCCCCAAGGCGCGCCGCCTTGGCATAGGCATGAGTGGTGCCCGACGGATCGAGATGGCCATCAAGCGGATCAAAAAGCGCGCCTAGAATCCCATCCGTGTTGATAATGGGCGCAAACGTTTTAATCTCTTCGGGGCCGAAAATCTCGGTTTCTAGGCCCATGTAGCGGTGTTTGGCGCGTTCTGCCAATAACATGTCAAACCGGTCTTGGTTGTCGGCAAGCGTCAGGCCACCGACATGGTGTAAGCCACAGGACATGCCGGTGATTTCTTCTAACTCCTTGTAAAGGTTGATCGTGTAACCCTGCAATGCCGCCATGTTGGTGTCGCCATTTAACGTATGGAACCCGCCTGCCGCGTGCCATGTTGACCCGCTGGTTAGGTCTGAACGCTCAACCAACATAACATCGGACCACCCCAATTTGGTAAGATGATACAAGACCGAAGCGCCGACAACGCCGCCTCCGATTACGACAACACGGGTGGTGGTCTTCATAGCAGTCTCCTTGCTGGTGATTTCGGCGGATATACGGATCTGAGACCAGTCTAAGAAGCCACGGTTGCCCATAGGTTTTTCAAACACGACGCCTTGTGTCGCTTTTGTTGCGTCGGACACTTTTAACTTTAGATGTTTTTGTATGCGATCGGCTGTTTATTTCAGCAGGGATAAACTTTTGCGGCCTAGTTTCGTTCGAAATGTAAGCCAAAACCGACTATCGGAGCCGCATGAATGACTGCCCTCTTTCGCCTGAGCATCGCCACCAAAGTCTATTTGTTGATCACATTTTTTATTGCAGCCAGCCTTGGGGCGGCTTGGGTGTCGATCTCGATGATGGAGCGCAATACCTATGCTCTGAGGGAGGCCCATTTAAAAGACGTCGTAGACACCGCACGTAGTCAGTTGGTGGCCTTGCAAGCTCAGGTCGAAGCCGGTGAGATGACATTGGAAGAGGCCAAGGCCGAAGGTGCGAACCGTCTTGCACATGTCCGGTATAGCGGCACGGAATACATGTTTGCCTCGGATTATCAGGCGAATGTAACGTCGCACCCCCGTGACAGTCTTTTGGGCAGCAATCAGTGGGAGTTGGAAGATAAAAACGGCCAAAAGATTTACCAAGAAGGCATTGCCCTAGTGCAAAGTGGCCCCAATGGTGGGGCATTCTACTACGTTTGGAATCGTGGCACCACCGAAGGGAGCGAGCAGTTTGAAACCAAGATGAGCTACGTTTTACCTTTTGAACCCTGGGGGTGGATGGTCGGGACCGGTACATTTGTGACCGACATCGAAGCCATGACGGCCCAGGTCCGTAACACTCTAGTGACGTTTATGGGGCTGGGGATCGCGGCGATCATCGTTATTGGCGGAATTTTGGCCGTGAGCATCAGTCGACCGGTTAAAAGGTTGAAAACAAGAATGCATTCCTTGTCCGAGGGCAACTATGATGACCCTGTTCCCTATACCAAAGGGCGGACGGAAATGGCTCAAATGGCCCAGAGTATATTGGTGTTTCGCGACGCCATGAAGAGCAAGGCTGAGCTGGAGGCCAAAGAAGAGGCCGCACGCGAGGCGCGCGACGCTGATATGAAAATGCAGCAGGATATTGTTGCGGAACTGGCCGAAGGATTGAATGGCCTTGCCTCTGGAAACCTGCAGGTTGATATCACCACCGCGTATTCGGGCCTCTATGAAAAACTGCGATTGGATTTCAACCAAACCGTCGACACCCTGCGCGATTTGATTGGCAATATCATCGCAGCGTCGTCAGAATTGGAGAGGCGCAGCCGGGGGATCAATGACTCTGCTCAACGGGTTGCGGTGAGTTCGGAACGCTCTGCTGCGACGCTAGAAGAAACGGCGGCAGCCTTGGAAGAATTGACGAACACGGTCAATCAGGCCGCCAAAAGCGCTGAAGATGTTGATGGGATCGTCCAAGACGCCCAGGGTCGCGCCGCGACCAGTGGCACAGTTGTTGATCAGGCCGTCGGGGCAATGAACGAGATCGAGGACTCGTCAAAAGAGATTTCTAAAATCACCAGTGTGATTGATGATATTGCCTTCCAAACCAATTTGCTTGCCTTGAATGCCGGGGTCGAAGCGGCACGCGCTGGCGAAAGTGGTCAAGGGTTTGCGGTTGTGGCCAGCGAAGTACGCGCATTGGCTGGTCGCGCCTCAGAGGCTGCTAGTGAAATCAAAAGTCTTATCACCGCCAGTGGCGATGAAGTCTCGCGGGGCAGTGAATTGGTTGATGGGGCGGGCAAGGCTTTGGGTGAAATTGCCGAGTCGGTGTCACAGATCAGCGGCCACGTCGCGAACATCACATCGGGGGCCAAAGAGCAATCGGTCGGCCTTTCGGAGATTAACAATGCGATGGCGGATTTGGATCGCTCGACCCAGCAAAACTCAGCTATGTTTCAGGAAACACTGTCAGAATCTGAAATCCTCACTCGAAAGGCGGTCGAGCTGGCGCAATGCGTGTCACATTTCAGCCTTGATGGGGCTGAGGAACGTCTTGGCTCTCAGGCTGCTTAAGGTGTCTGAGGGGTTGCGCCAACCAATGGGCGGATTTTGAGCAATGTAATCCGGTTATGTTCTCGTTCCATCACCTGAAAGCGGAAGTTGTGGAAGGAGAAAACCTGACCCACAACTGGAATCATCTGAGCCTCGTGAATGACCAAACCGGCAACGGTGTTGGCTTCTTCGTCAGGGAGGGTCCAATCCGTCGCCCGGTTGAAATCGCGGATCGTCATTGCGCCTTCGATCAGGTAATCGCCATCTTCGGCCTTGCGAATTTCCTGTTCGGCATCTGGGTCAAACTCATCGGTGATTTCGCCAACGATTTCTTCGAGAATATCTTCGAGCGTGATCAACCCTTGCAAGGACCCGTATTCATCGACGACCAGCGCAAAGTGCGTCCGACGGCGTAAAAATTGCCGCATTTGATCATCCAAAGCCGTGGTATCGGGCACAAAATAGGGTTTCATCGCGACATCTGTCACTTTGAACCCTTTGAGAGCATCCGCCGCCGTTTCGGCCCCATCCAAAAGCGCATACATGGCGCGCAACAGGTCCTTGGCATGGATAACCCCGATGATGTTTTCCGGGTCATCGCGAAATACCGGGAGACGGGTATGGCTGCTTTGCAAACACTGCTCAAGAATGTCCTGAGGCGGTGCATCCGCGTCGATCATTTCGATACCAGAGCGGTGCAACATGATTTCCTCGACGGTGCGTTCCGCCAAATCCAGAGCACCAAGAATGCGGTCCCGGTCTTCCTTTTCGACCACACCTTCAGAATGACCAAGTTGCAAAGCGCCGGCAATTTCCTCGCGAACCGCGAGAATATGGCTGTCTGGATCGGTTTGCACGCCGAACAAGCTTAACACACCGCGTACCAATAGCCGCACAGCCGACACCACCGGCGCGAACCAACGCACAACAAAGCTAATCGGTGCTGCGACACGCGCCGCGGCGGTTTCGGGGTTGGTGATCGCGTAGGTCTTGGGGAGGACTTCTGCGAAAATCAAAACCAAGAGCGTCATGACCAAGGTGGCAAGTGCAACGCCGCTTTCGCCGAAAAGGCGGGTGAACAAGGCCGTAGCAAGCGAAGTTGCCAAAATATTCACAAGGTTGTTGCCCAACAAAACCGACCCGATCAGCCGTTCATTGTCTTCTGTGATGTCCAGCGCAGTTGTGGCCCCACGGGACCCTTTGTCATGGGCGGCGCGCAATTTGCCCCGCGACGCGGCGGTCAGTGCGGTTTCCGAGCCTGAGAAAAAGGCGGATAGGGTCAAAAGCGCCAAAATTGACAAGGATGTGATCCAAAATGCGGAGTCAATCAGGCTGGTCTCGGCTTCCATGCGTCGGGCTTTCCTTTATGGTTACGCAGGTTATGGGGCCGGGGCGGCGCGCAATCAAGGGAGCAGGCCATGGAAGCCTTTCGCAATGTGCATCTTTTTGACGAAGACGGGCCGGTTTTGATCTTTGGTGGCCCATATTCGAACTTGCAAGCCACTCAGGCGATGCGCGCCGAAGCCGAGCGGCGCAGCATCCCGCCGGAGCGCTGTATTTGCACGGGTGATGTGGTGGCCTATTGCGGCAACCCGGC
The DNA here is from genome assembly GCF_058892305.1 of Pelagimonas sp. NCBI lineage: Bacteria > Pseudomonadati > Pseudomonadota > Alphaproteobacteria > Rhodobacterales > Roseobacteraceae > Pelagimonas > Pelagimonas sp. The sequence continues at coordinate 9,596 of NZ_JBZXVN010000010.1, read as the reverse complement.
GGAGACGGTTGCCGAGATCCGTGATTGGGGATGCGCCGTTGTGGCAGGCAATTGCGAAAGGCAACTTGCCAGCGGCGCGCGGGATTGCGGCTGTGGTTTTGAAGAGGGCACAACCTGCGATCTGTTGTCGGCTGGTTGGTTTTCTTTTGCGAGCGCGGCTCTTGATCAAGACGCGCGCAATTGGATGATGGAGCTGCCGGATTCAATTAGTTTTGGATGTGGGGAAAGCGCCCCCATTTGTTTCTGCATCCATGGAGGCGTTTCAGACATTAGCCGCTTTTTGTGGTCCTGTTCGCCGCAAGCCGGTTTTGACGAAGAGCTAAGAGAACTTGCGACACGGACCGGAAAGCGCACCCCGAAATATGTGTTCGCCGGGCATAGCGGTATCCCTTTTGATCGTCGCATAGGGGGTGTTCGATGGATCAACGCCGGCGTGATCGGCATGCCGCCGAATGACGGAACTCAGACCGGGCGGTTTGTGGTGTTGGATCAAGGGAAAGTCGAGGTTTTTGAGCTAAGTTACGATCATACCGGCGCGCGAGCCGCTATGGAGAGGGCTGGGTTAACGCAAGGCTATCACCTTGGTCTGACCTCGGGGCGCTGGCCATCAGAGGATGTTTTGCCACCCAATTTGCGCCGAAGTGTCAAAGCCGGTTAGTCCTCGGCCAATGGGTGATGTTCCAAAACCAGCTCTTTGAGCCGTTCTTCAAGCACATGCGTATAGATTTCGGTTGTCGCCACATCCGCGTGGCCAAGAAGGGTTTGGATCGCCCGTAAATCCGCGCCATTGGCCAAAAGATGCGTGGCAAAGGCGTGTCGCAAAGTATGCGGTGTGACCTTGTCCGGCGAAACACCCGCCTCGACGGCGAACTCTTTGATCAACATGTAAAAGGCATGCCGGGTCAGATAGCCGGATTTTCCCCGCGATGGGAAGAGATAGGCCGAAGTCGCTTTGCCCTTGTCCTGTGCCAGAGCATCCTGAGCATCTCGCGCCTTTAGCCAGTCGGCCAAGGCCCGTCGCGCCGGCGGTGATAGCGGCACCATGCGCTCCTTGTCACCTTTCCCACGTACCAACAACATGCGCGGGTCACCGCGTGCAGCGGACACGGGCAACGAGACAAGCTCAGTCACCCGCATTCCGGTGGCATAGAGAACCTGCATCAAACAGGTATTTCGCAACCGGTCATGTTGGGTTCGACCATGGGCGCTCGCCGCGATAAGGAGGCGGTCCACTTCGTCGGTGGACAAGGTTTTCGGTAGGCGTTTATCGCGGCCGGGGCCGGTGATTTGCACGGCTGGGTTGTCGACGCGCAACCCTTCCTCAAAGGCGAAACGATAGAGCTGTTTGATCGACGACAAACGTCGTGCGCGGGTGGCACGGGACAGCCCAAGGATATCGCAGTGCACCAGATAGGCTTCTATATCGGCGCGAGTTGCGGCCAAAAAGTCCGAACCTTGATCCCCCAGCCAAACCGAAACGTGATCAAGGTCACGTTCATACGCGGCAAGGGTGTTGGAGGCCGCGCCACGTTCGGCGGCGATGGCCTCAAGAAAAACGGAGATCCAACGATTGGGGGTCAACGTCGGGCCCTTTCGGCGTCAAGAATTATCAATTGCAGCGCCGCGCGGCGGGCCGTTTCCTCAAGCCCGATGCCCCGCAGGGTTGCCAAAGCATCGGTCAAATCTTGACCGTTGCCTTGGGCCCCGCTGGCAAAAAGCGACATGGCGCGCAAAATGATCTCGCCCAAACGTCCTTGCTTTAGGTGGTCCTGTAGCGGTGTTGGGATGTCCGTTGCGGCAAAACCCAAAGCCACAGGCGCAACATGATCAAGGTCAGGTCGATCGTCTTGGGATGGGGTTTCACCGCGCGCGATACTGGTGAAAAACCGCGTTTCGGCATTGTCTTGCGGCAGGGTTGCGGCCAATTCCTCAAACTGAGGCGATAAAAATGCCGCCCGCCGCAAAATGCCTTGGGCCCGTCCTGACAGGGGCAATTTCGACAAAGGCGCGGCGAATAGGTCGGCAAATGGGTCAAGCAAACGTGCGCTGCGCATTTGTGGCCAGACGTCAATCAAAGCGCTCGAAACCGCGTCGGGGCGACCGCGTGTGAGTTCTTGTTCAAAGCTTTGCAGGGCGCTGACACGGTCCCAAACCCCGCCCGACGCCGCGGCTTGGCGTTGCGTATATAGGCCAAGGAGTTGATTGGCGGGCAGGCTGCCGATACGGGCCAGTCGTTCGGCGGCCTCGATTTGTGCGCGCCACCCATTGTCCCCGTTGAGATCAAGAACTGAAAACTGCAAGGGCAGTGGCGCGGTGGGCAGGGGCTCGCCCAGAGCTTCAAACAGGCGAAATTCAAGCGGTGTTGGCCGGACTGGTGGCAACAACGCCGGACTCTCTTCGTGCAGCTCGGGATCAAGAAAACGCGCCAAAAGATCAGATTTCCGGGTATCCAATTCGCCCAGAGTTTCGGCACTGCGCAGGATCAAGGCCGCGCGGTTCCAATCCCCCCCCCGCGCGGTGCAATAAATCCGCAACGAAAAATCACCTGACAAGCGCGGACGCGCCAGCAAGGTTCGGCAAACAGGTTCAGGACGCCCGACCAAAAGGTTGAGATCGGCCCAACGGGAAAAAAGGTGCGGGTCATCAACGCCGACGATGTCGAGCATGGCCAAGGCTTCGTCGACCGACCCGTGGTCCAACAGCCAATCGAGGCGATGACCAAGATGGGCAACCGACGCGGCACCTCCGGCGGGCGGATCAGCTTCGGCAACCATCAAGGTACGCATCAGATTGCGCAGGGCGGGAACCGGTTGGTCAACCGCACGGATCAGGTTTGACAATGTTTCGGGATCGGAGCCAAGCCAGAGGCTCGCCGGGAGGCCGGTTTTTGTACTGGGCAGCAAGCCAACAGCACCGGGACCTTGTGACTCCAAGGGGGTTGATTCGATTTGCGGTGGCAAAGCGCTTTGGGCAACCGGCGCATTTTGTGCGGCGGGGTTGCTTTGACCTGCGGCAAAACCGGGCAGGGTCGCAAAGGCCAAACCGGCCAAGAGAATCGGATTAATTCGCATCCAGCTCAACAGGTACATGGATTTCGGTCTGTGGCGGGCTGAAATCTGCACCAAAAAACGGGCCGATATAGGCATAGGCCACAAGGGCAAGCGCCCCCAGCAAAGCCAGAATGAACAGCCATTTAAATAAGCGCCCCATATGGATCGTTTCCCTGCCACGTCGTTTTTTCGAACTTATACCTAGCCTTTTTGGCCGGTTCACGTCATTCACGCAACGAAATAAGGAATGAGCGAGAGATGGCCGAGGAGCAACCCCACAAACACGTGATTTTGCGCAAGACCGTGGTTTTGGTAGGCATGATGGGCGCAGGGAAGACGGCAGTGGGCCGCACATTGGCGGCGCAGCTCGGGGTGGACTTCCTCGATTCCGATCATGAGATCGAAGAAGCGGCCAATATGAGCATCGCCGAAATCTTTGTTCGCGACGGCGAACCGTTTTTTCGCGACAGGGAAAGCCAGGTCATTGAACGGCTTTTGGCGGGTACGCCTTGTGTGTTGTCGACCGGAGGCGGAGCGTTTTTAGCGGAGCGCAATCGCCAAATGATCACCGAAAAAGGCGTGTCAATCTGGCTGAATGCAGACCTTGAGGTTTTGTGGGAACGGGTACGTCACAAGGACACACGTCCGTTGTTGAAAACTGAGAACCCCAAGAAAACCTTGAGCGAAATTTTTGAAGCACGGGTCCCTATTTATTCTTTGGCGGATATGTCGGTGCTTTCCGGTGGTGGCGCATCACTTGAAGAAATGGGGCGGCGTGTTCAGGACGCTTTGCTGCAAGAGCGCCCGGATGTTTTGGAGGTAGTGACATGATCGAAGTGGTCGAAGTTCCCCTAGAGGGCCGTGAATACGACGTGCGGATCGGGCAGGGGCTTTTGGATCAGGCCGGGGCACATATTGCGCCGTTTCTCAAACGTCAGCGCGTTGCTATCGTTAGTGACGAAAACGTAGCGGCCTTACACCTAGAAACACTGACCCGTGCCCTAGAATCCGAAGGGATCGAACACGTTTCGATGACTTTGCCCGCCGGGGAAGCGACCAAAAGCTGGCCGCATTTTACCCGCACCGTGGAATGGCTTTTGGAGCAAAAAGTCGAGCGCCGCGATGTCGTTATCGCCCTCGGGGGTGGTGTGATTGGGGATCTCGTGGGCTTTGCCGCGGCCGTTTTGCGCCGTGGCGTGCGGTTTGTGCAAATCCCCACCTCCTTGTTGGCGCAAGTCGATAGTTCGGTGGGCGGCAAGACCGGGATCAATGCCCCGCAAGGGAAAAACCTGATAGGCGCCTTTCACCAACCCTCGCTGGTTTTGGCCGATATCGACGTTCTGGGAACGTTGACAAAACGCGATTACCTTGCCGGGTATGGCGAGGTGGCCAAATACGGGTTGCTGGGGGATGCGGCGTTCTGGGATTGGCTTGAGGCTAATGGAGAACGGGCAGCGGCAGGTGATGCAGAGGCCCGAATTTATGCGGTCAAACGGTCGGTTGAAATGAAAGCCGAGATCGTTTTGCGGGATGAAACCGAGCAAGGGGACCGAGCCTTGCTTAACCTTGGTCATACGTTTTGCCATGCTCTTGAGGCGGCAACCGGGTTCTCGGATCGCTTGTTGCATGGCGAAGGGGTGGCGATTGGCTGCGCTTTGGCCTTTGAGCTGTCGTCGCGTTTGGGTTTGTGCAGTCAGGAAGACCCAAGCCGGGTGCGCGCGCACCTAAAAGCGATGGGGATGAAATGCGATCTGTCGGATATTCCGGGCGATTTGCCGGGGGCCGAAGCGCTATTGGAGCTTATGGGGCAGGACAAGAAGGTCGTGGATGGCCAGCTTCGGTTTATTCTAGCGCGTGGCATTGGCGACAGCTTTGTCACCGCAGATGTCCCATCTGACAAGGTGCTGACCTTGCTAAAAGATCAGCTGATCTGATCGCCGATAACGCTGTTACATTATGCGCTTCCGCGCGCTTGATTCAGGTGCGCGGCGGTGTGATGGACCCGTCGTATGGTGGGATGTGTCGAGAGGTCAAAGAGGCGTTAGGGCAAGATGCCACAAGATGCCAGTTGGGTGTCTTGGCGGGCTCTGGGGCAAAGAAAAAGGCCGGCGCATTGGCCGGCCTTGGGTTTTAAAACGGGATTTCGTCGTCGATATCGCGGGCCGGTGGGCGCGATTGGCCCTGACCGCCGCCGCCACCGCCGCCTTGGCCACCGCCATAGCCGGGATCGTCATAGCCGCCGCCTTGGCCACCGCCATAGTCACCACCTCCGCCACCGCCGTAGCCGCCACCTTGGCCTCCACCGCCGCCGCCGCCATCACGACCATCGAGCATCACCAAGGTGCCGCCAAAGCCCTGAAGGACCACTTCGGTTGAATAGCGATCTTGGCCGGATTGATCTTGCCATTTGCGGGTTTGCAATTGGCCTTCGATGTAAACCTTGGACCCCTTGCGCAGGTATTGTTCGGCAACACGGACCAGACCCTCTTGGAAGATCGCGACCGAATGCCATTCGGTTTTTTCCCGGCGTTCCCCGGTGTTGCGGTCTTTCCAGTTTTCGGATGTGGCGATGCGCAGGTTGCAGACCTTGCCGCCGTTTTGAAAACTACGGACCTCGGGATCACGTCCCAGATTACCCACTAGGATCACCTTGTTCACGGAACCGGCCATACTCTCTCCTTGCGCTCTTGTGCGAATCTTTCGGCAAATGTTTGCCGAACCTATACCAGCGATGAGGCGGAAACAAAGGCCCTGCGCATCGGAGACTAGCGGAAACTTTAAATTCGCGTATATTGCCCGCAATGAAAAAATGATGGGCGGGTGGCTATCATGGTGCGATTGCGTTTTGGCGTGGTGACGACGCTGGTTTTAGGGATGACGGGGCAGGCGGCTTTGGCTGATGTTTTGTCGACGAAAAGCCGGGCGAGGTTGTTTTCGAGTCAAACCAGTGTGCTGGATAATCGCGCCTCTCAACAGTACAATAATTCGGTTCGCCTGAAACCCCCGACTGTTGTAACACCCACAAAATACGGTGATATTCCGGCTGGTCCCGAAGGGGCGGTGCCCAAGTATCGCGGTCGTTACAACGGCGAATATGCCGCGATGGCGCGTGCTGCGGCGCGTAAACATGGTATTCCTGAGGATCTGTTCCTTCGTTTGGTCAAACAGGAATCCAACTTTAACCCTCAGGCTAAATCCCATGCTGGAGCGATCGGGCTGGCGCAGTTGATGCCTGCAACGGCCAAGTCTTTGGGGGTGAACCCGAAAGACCCAAAACAGAACCTTGAGGGCGGTGCGCGTTACCTCAAGATGCAATATAAGAAGTTCAAGTCCTGGCGCTTGGCGCTTGCCGCTTACAACGCCGGGCCAGGGGCTGTGATCAAATACGGCGGTGTGCCGCCGTATCGTGAGACTAAAAACTACGTCAAGAAAATTTGGGGCAGCTAAGCCTTTAGATGTTATTATCTGTTTTGGGTCATCATGCCTTTTGTGATGAAACATGCGGATTTGGCTATGGCATGGGTGTGTGACTTGTTGGTTTTTGGGCGTAAAGTCGGGGCTTTAGCGCTTGTATTTCTATGGGCAATTGCGTTTCAAGCTGCTGCTCAAAGCTGTCAAATGCCGCCTAAACTTGCCCATCTTTCTGACGTCTTGGTGAGCTATTTGGACTCTGACGGTCCGATTTCAGTGCAACGATCCGTACAACTCGGGGACATTTTAGACAGTATCGACGATCAACATCTGATTGCTCAACTGCGAGAAAATGGGTTGCAGAGTCTTTCTATGGCTGTTGCCGACTTAGTGAGTGAGGCAGAAAAGATTGCCGCGACTGCGGAAATCCGAAACACGCCTCGGCTAAAAGGAATGCTTCGTGACCTGAACCAACAAGCCCTCATTGCGTGCGCTGATTCAGATGGGAAGATTTTTCAAGATATCCAGCAAGAGAGAGAAGGGGGCATCCTTTCGACCGGTGAAATCGATTGGGAAGCAGTCAATCGCGTGCTGGCCAAAGATAGAACTCTAAGCATGGGGATCGTGGTTGTTCTGGTCGGAATTGTGATTGGCGTTTTGTATTTGTTCGACACAGTTTACAGAATGGCTATGGCCATGCTGTACAATCGCAAAGCCTGTCGCATCCCGGTGACGCTCCGCTTGGGAATTGACCGAATTCCGGCATTTGTAACGACGCTAGGCCGTGGTGGCTGCCGAATTATGCCGGAAGAACCAGTTATGTTTGACACGCATCTGGTCAAACTTCGTCAAACAACCACTGTTTTCGATTTTGACGGCAAGCTCATCAAGGCTCAGGTCAGCGCCATTTACGAGGACGTATCAGACTTTCGTTTCGAATATAAAATTCCGTTGCGCCTCCAAAAAGAATTGTTGGCGCTTTCAACGATATCCCCGTTTTATGTCAAAAAGAATCGTCGAAAACCAACTCAGAGGGCGCGGACAATGTCTTAGGGCTCAAGCATTGGAGCACACCCTGCAACATCTTCCAGAAAAAGGGACGATTTCTTCGATGGTGCGCCCTAGGCGCGGCGGTATTTTCAACGGCTGAGCATGCAATGACCTATGATATTGTCGTGCGCTGACTGAAAAAAAACGACCACCGAACCGACTGGCAACAGGGGGCCGTCGCTCATCGTCGTTTGTGCTTGCAGCGACCTCTCGTGATTGAAACAAGACGCTTGGCCGCCGTGAGTCTGGAGGCGGATGAGGTGAGATATGAAGAAAACAGTTTTAATCTGCTTGGTTTCTATGTTGGCTTTGCCTGGTTTCGGCGGTGCGAAGGATGCGCCAGCCTCATATCCGAGTATCGAAGCCCTCGGAGAAGCATTGTTCTTTGATACAAATTTGTCAAAAAACCGCACGCAAAGCTGTGCAAGCTGCCACGCGCCGGACAATGGCTTTGCCGATCCAAGAGGGTCCGCATCGTTGGGTGATGATGGGACGTCGATTGGCGATAGAAACGCACCAACGGCGAGCTATGCCAGTTTTGCACCACCTTTCCATCAACGTGAGGACGGAGCTTGGGTTGGTGGTCAGTTTTTGGATGGTCGGGCCGCTGATTTGATGGAGCAAGCTGGCGGGCCGCCGCTCAACCCAATCGAAATGGGTTTGGCCAGCAAAGCGGATGCCGTTGCGCGTCTTGCTGAAAATCCAGACTATGTTGCGGCATTTGACAGCCTGTTTGATCAAGGCATTCTGACCCGACCAGATGAAGCGTATTCAGCCATGACTCAGGCTATCGCTATGTTCGAAAGGACAGAGCAATTTGCACCCTTCGATAGTAAATATGATAGGTTTCTGCGTGGCGAAGTTGAACTGTCCAAAGAAGAAGAGCTAGGGCGTATCCTGTTCTTTTCCGAGCAATTCACCAACTGTAACCTCTGTCATCAATTGCAGCGCAGCCAGATTCATCCACAAGAAACGTTTAGCAACTACGAATTCCACAATATTGGCGTTCCGGTGAACACATCATTGCGGGCCGAAAATGGGGTTGTCAGCAAGGATTTGGGTCTTTTGGCCAACCCACAGGTCACTGATCCAAATCAGGCCGGTAAGTTCAAAGTTCCAACATTGCGAAATGTCGCGGTTACCGGGCCGTATATGCACAACGGCGTGTTTGATGATTTGCGGACGGTTGTTCTGTTCTACAACCGCTACAACACAACGGCCCAAGCCCGTCAGATAAACCCAGAAACCGGTGTCGTTTTTGGCATGCCTGAGGTTCCTCAAACCCTTGCCGTCAAAGAGTTAACCCACGGCCCGGCTCTCAAGGACCGTGAGATTGACGCGCTAGTCGCCTTCATGAAAACCCTGACGGATGCCCGCTTCGAACATGAGTTGGACGTCGACTAGTTGACAGCCCGCTCGTTACTCAGCAGCGATTTTGATCACTGGTTCCATCTGGTTCAATTGTGCATCGCTCAGATGGCATTTGATCTGATGCGCGTGGGACAGGGTTTTGATTGGCGGCACTTCTTGTTCACAAAGCCCTCCGGGAACCTGTGATTTCCACCGGCATCGGGTTTGGAAGGGGCATCCGGGCGGCGGATTCATTGCCGAGGGAATATCGCCTTCAAGGACGATATGCTGTTTTTCAATGCTGGTGTCGGCAATCGGAACCGCCGACAAAAGCGCCTCGGTATAGGGGTGATATGGCGGGGCAAAGACTTGATCTGTTGTTCCAAGTTCGACCACATGCCCCAAATACATCACCATCACCCGGTCACTGAGATAGCGTACAATGCTCAGGTCGTGGCTGATAAAAAGCAGCGTCGTTTTGTGTTCACGCTGAATTTCCATCAACAAATCAGTCACCGCGGCCTGGACCGAAACATCCAGGGCCGACACCGGTTCATCCGCCACAACAATGCGGGCGTCCCCCGCAAAGGCCCGCGCGATTCCAACGCGCTGTTTTTGACCACCTGACAATTGCCGCGGCATCCTATCGGCAAAGGCACGAGGGAGCTTGACCAAATCAAGCAGCTTCAACATGCGATCCCGCCGTTCACCATCCGTCGTGCCAACGCCAAAGAT
>NZ_JBZXVN010000009.1:0-58381 GCF_058892305.1 Pelagimonas sp. | reverse complement strand
TCACAAAGACATCTGTAGACGCCCTACGCTTCTTTACTTGCGCCAAACCTCGTTCAGCGCCACAAGGCGTGCATGACACATGAACACAATATTCTCTGCGTTGGATCGGTTCTTTGGGACATCATCGGGCGCTCAGCCAGCCACATGCGTGCCGGATCGGATGTTCCTGGTCGTATCATTCGTCTGCCCGGTGGTGTTGCTATGAACATCGCAATGGCGCTGTCTCGGTTTGGGTTAAAACCCGATTTGTTGTCGGCGATCGGACAAGACGCCGAAGGCAATGAATTGGTGTCTGAATGCGCTCGACGTGGTCTGGGAACCGATTTCCTCTATCGGTCCGCTGACTTACCGACCGATCGATACATGGCCATCGAAGGTGCGAATGGTTTGATCGCCGCGATTGCCGATGCTCATTCGCTAGAAGCTGCGGGTGATAAGATACTGAACCCCTTGAATTTTGGCCCTTTGGGGAGCGATGAAACCCCCTATGATGGCATGATTGCATTGGATGGTAATCTCACCGCGACTTTGCTTGAGGACATCGCTGCAAGCCTTTCTTTTTCCAAAGCAGATTTGCGTGTCGCTCCGGCCAGTCCTGGCAAAGCAGAACGCCTTTTGCCCTTTGTGAGATCAGGCCGCGGAACCTTATACGTCAACCTCGAAGAAGCCGGAATTTTATGTCAATCCAGCTTTGAAAACAGTTCAGATGCCGCCGCTAAGCTATTGGAAAGAGGTGCGTTTCGTGTCCTTGTGACCAACGGTGGTGAAAGCTGTTGTGACGCAACCCAGGACGGTTTGGTCACAGAGCGCCCACCGGAGGTTTTGGTGACCCGCGTCACAGGGGCCGGTGATACATTCATGGCGGCTCATATTGCTGCTGAATGCGACGGATCGGACCGAAAAGATGCGCTTAGCCGCGCATTGCATGCCGCCGCAGCCTATGTTTCCGGAGAAATAGCCATATGACCATCGTCACCCCCTCGCCCGCTGTCGCCGCCGCTTTGGCCGAAAACCGTCCGGTTGTTGCGCTTGAAAGCACGATCATCACCCATGGAATGCCGTGGCCACAAAACCTTGAGGTTGCGCGTCAGGTTGAGCAAACTGTGCGGGATAGCGGTGCCGAGCCCGCGACCATCGCCGTTATCGACGGAAACTTGCACGTTGGGCTAACGGACGATCAGCTTGACGCTCTGGCTCAAGCCCGTGGCGTCGCCAAGCTTAGCCGCGCCGACATGGCCGTTTGCATGTCACAAGGCCGGACAGGTGCGACAACTGTCGCCGCGACAATGATTGCCTCTAAACTGGCTGGTATCTCGGTCTTTGCGACCGGTGGCATTGGTGGTGTGCACAAAGGTGCCGAGGATAGCTTTGATATTTCTGCGGATTTGCAGGAATTGTCGCACAGCGAAGTGACGGTTGTCGCGGCCGGTGCCAAGGCGATCCTTGACCTTCCAAAGACGCTAGAAGTCCTTGAAACGCTTGGGGTTCCTGTCATTGCATATGGTCAGGATCAGGTGCCTGCCTTCTGGTCTCGAGAGGCCGGATTGCGCGCTCCTTTGCGGATGGACACGGCGAAGGATATCGCCAAAGCACATGTTATGCGCGGCCGCCTTGGTTTACCCGGTGGGCAATTGGTCACCAACCCGATCCCGCAAGAGGCTGAAATTGCGCGTGAAACGCTTGCGCCCATCATTGCAGAAGCCACACGGGATGCCCATACCCACGGGATTTCAGGCAAAGATGTCACGCCCTACTTGCTCCAGCGGATTTTTGAATTGACCGACGGGCGTTCACTAGAGGCAAATATCGCGCTGGTTCTCAACAATGCCCGGCTAGCCGCTGAAATTGCCCAAGAAATGTGCAATATTGACGCGTGATGTCATAGAAATGCGCTCTGCCCATTGTAGAGCGCATAGGTACAACCTAATTTGCCATTAACCCTTACGTGAAAAACAACGCCATATGACAACTCCATTTGACCAGGACAGCAAACGCCCCGGTTTTATAACAAGACTGCGCAACTCGTTTCTAACCGGGATCATTGTGATCGCGCCTGTTGGTTTGACGGTTTGGCTGATTTGGACCGTCGTTGGATGGGTCGATAGTTTTGTCTGGCCATTTGTCCCAGCCGGGTATCAACCCGCGGCAATTATCAACCGTTTTCTTGAACTGGAAGGTGCCGACCAAATCGACGTGAACGTTCGCGGCTTAGGCGTTGTTATCTTTCTGGTTTTCACAGTTTTGGTTGGATGGATCGCCAAGGGTTTGATCGGGCGTTCGATGATCACCTTTGCGGAAAACCTAGTGGATCGAACGCCCATTGTTCGCTCCATTTATTCCGGCATCAAACAGCTCGCGGAAACGGTCTTTGCCCAGACCGATCGCAGTTTCGAAAAGGCTTGCCTTATCCAGTACCCTCGCAAAGGGATTTGGGCGATTGGCTTTATTTCCACCCAAGCGCGCGGTGAAGTGGCTGACAAAGCTGAGACGGTTGGTGATATGATGTCGGTATTTGTGCCGACGACACCCAATCCGACCTCGGGCTTTTTGTTGTTCTTTCCAGTCGAAGATATCATCGAGTTGGACATGACCATAGAAGAGGCCGCCAAATTGGTGATCTCTGCCGGGTTGGTCTATCCCAATGGTGAAAAAGCCAAGGAAGCCCTTGAGACTCAGCTTAAAAGAGCTAGCTGAGTCAGCCGAACATCTTTTTAAGATCGGCGGTTTGACGGTTTCCGAGGTCGCTTTTGTGCGCTTCTATAAACCCACCAGCGGCGCGGCGCCCGGCCTCTTTGAGTTGTCTTAGTACCGACGGCACCGGCAATGATTTTGTGGCAACAGAAAGGTCATTCATCAAGTCGTCATCGGCAATCATGTGAACCCGAACCTCCTTCATAGATCCGGGTTGCAAGGCACCCTGCCCCAACAAGCGTTGAACAAATTCAATGGCGCGCAGTTCTCGCAAAAGCGACGAATTGAAGCTGATTTCGTTGATCCGATTTTGGATTTCCGGCGGCGTTACGGGTATTTGATCTCGGTGCAAAGGGTTGAGATTGACCACAACAATATCGTCCGGCAAGCTCTTGTCAAAAAAAGGAAAAAGCGGTGGATTGCCAGTGTAGCCACCATCCCAAAACGCTTCGACAACCCCGGTTTCTGGGTCTTCAAGCTCGACGGCTTGAAACAGTGTCGGAAGGCAAGCCGAAGCCAAAATGGCCTGCGTGTTGATTTTGTCACCGGTAAAAACGCGAATTTTACCATCGCGCACCTGCGTTGCACCAACGAAAAACCGTGGGCCATCCGCTGCACAAATCGTTTCGAAGTCAAACTTGTCGACGACTTTTTCCAATGGGTTTCGATAGGCAGGCCCCCAAGCATAGGGCGACAACATACGCCCCATGGTTTCGCCCCAAATATAGGGTAGTGAATATTCCACCGCCTTAGACACCGCACCGGGATGAGGAAGCCACGGGTGCATCCATTCGGGCGTTGTCGTTTCGCTGGCACCAAGCTGACCCCAGAGCCAATCCAGATTTTCGCGCGCGCCGTCACGACCGCCTTTGATCAATCCAGATTTCAGTGCGGCCCCATTCAAGGCCCCCGCCGAGGTGCCGGAAATTGCGGCGATCTCCAAACCATCTTCTTCCAGCAAGCGATCCAGAACACCCCAGGTAAAAGCCCCATGCGCCCCGCCGCCTTGCAAGGCCAGATTGATCTTTACCATGGTTGTCCCCTTTGCTCGTGACCTCTTTATTCATACCCGTCTCAATGGGTAATGACCACAACGGGAATATGACGTTAAGGCAGGCCAAAGTGACGCAACGGAGTGCAACGTAAAGCTTTTCAAGCGAGACCGTAGCGGGAATACCTTTGCCAAACGACCGAGAGAAAGGTGCCCAAAATGACCGCATCCGTCATTCTTAAACGCGAAGGCCATGTTGCCGAAGTGTGGCTAAACCGTCCTGAAAAACACAATGCCGTTGATCAATCCGTGTTCGAAGGGCTTGCGCAAATTGGTGAGGATATCCGCGCCGACAAGAGCATCCGCGCCGTTATTCTAACCGGCGAAGGGGACAATTTTTGCTCTGGGATCGACACTGGTTTCTTCACGGGGGCACTCAACCCGGCCAAGTTGGTTGAGCAGATCAAAACCTTCCCCGAAGGCGAAAACGCCAACATGTTCCAAAAGCCCGGCTGGGTCTGGCAAGAGGTGGGCGTTCCGGTCATCGCCGCAATACAGGGCGTTGCCTTTGGGGCGGGCACGCAAATTGCGCTCGGGGCTGATATTCGTCTCGCGGCGCCCAACACCCGTATGTCGGTGATGGAAATCAAATGGGGTCTGATCCCGGATATGAGCATCACCCAGACCCTGCCCCGCGTTGTGCGTATGGATGTCGCCAAGGAGCTGTTGTTCACCGGCCGTATCGTTGAGGCTGCGGAATGCGCCGAATTGGGGTTGGTGACACGCGTTGTCGACAATCCGCTAGAGGAAGCGCGGGCCATGGCGGCCTTGATCGCAAGCAAGAACCCCGACGCGATCCGCCGCAACAAACAGCTTTTGAATGAGACCTGGACCGGTGATGCCAGTGAAACGATGCGTCGGGAGGCCGAGCTTCAGGCCGAAATCATTGGTCAGCCAAATCAGATGGAAGCCGTTTTCGCCAACTTCCAAAAGCGCGACCCCAACTTCAAATGAGAAGGAGGCCCGGCAGTGTCCCGGGCCGCCATTTCAAAGTCTTACAGAGCGGTCCAGCCACCATCGACGCTAATCGTGGTGCCGGTGATCTGGGCCGCCGCATCCGAACATAGGAACACCGCCGTACCGCCCATCTGCTCAACGGTTGCGAACTCTTTAGAGGGCTGACGCGTCAGCATGACGTTCTTTACAACCTCTTCACGGCTCATATTGTATTCTTTCATCGTGTCGGGGATCTGGGCCTCGACCAATGGGGTTAACACATAGCCGGGGCAAATGGCGTTGGCGGTTATCGGTTCTTGCGCGGTTTCAAGCGCCACAACCTTGGTCATGCCCACAACGCCGTGTTTGGCGGCAACATAGGCCGATTTGTACGGCGATGCCGTTAACCCATGCGCCGAGGCGATGTTGACCACCCTGCCCCAGCCTGCTGCGCGCATTTTGGGCAAGGCGGCGGCCGTGGTGTGATAGGCTGAATTCATGTTGATGGCGATGATGGCGTCCCATTTGTCTTCGGGGAATTCGTCAATCGGCGCGACGTGCTGGATACCGGCGTTGTTGATCAGAATGTCGCAGCTTCCTGCTTGCTCGATGAGGGCGCGGCAGGCGCTGGCCTTGGACATATCCGCCTGAATATAACGCGCGGTGACACCGGTCTCTTTGGCGATTTGCGCGGCAATATCATGGTCCTCGGGGCGGTCGGTAAACGAATTGATCACCACATCGGCCCCGGCCTTGGCCATTTCCCAAGCGATTCCCAAACCGATTCCCGAGTTGGATCCGGTGATTACGGCGGTTTTTCCCTGAAGCGACATAGCGGTTGCTCTCCTGTCTGACTGGCTTTGCATGCGCAGCATATCATGCTGCATTGCCCATAAATGCAAGGGCCTGACGCCTATCTATGGCTATATCAATTGCTTTGGTGGCACTAAGCTATTGGCAGAAAAAAACCCCGGCACGAAGCCGGGGTTAAGTCATTGAGGCAGGTTTCATACAGGCAAGAAACCTATCGAGCAGTGACTTTGTTATAAGCATTAACCCGCCCGAGTCCAAGCTAAAAGTTTGAAAAGGCGTAAAAGCACCGGTAGGCTGAGCCTCAATAAAACAAGGGTTAACAGGGATTGTTGCCAAAATGAGCTTAAACTTTTTCCAGAATACAGGCCGCACAATGGGTGCGATTTCTCTGATTCTAACCAGTGGGTTAGCCGCAGGAGTCGCCTGGGCCGATCCTCAGCATGGCATAGCTATGTATGGCGACCCGGCCCTTCCACCGGATTTTGTGTCTCTCCCTTATGTCAATCAGGATGCGCCAAAGGGAGGCGTTATTGCCGCCGGTGAAGTCGGCAGTTTTGATAGCCTCAATCCTTATATTCAAAAAGGTCGGGTTCCTTGGCAATTGCGCTTTCTTGGATCCGAAAGCCTTATGGGGCGCAATTGGGATGAACCTTTCTCGCTTTATGGTCTTTTGGCCGAATCGATTGAGGTTGGGCCGAATCGCGAATGGGCGGAATTCACTTTGCGTGACGGGGCCAAATTCTCGGATGGCAGCCCGGTGACCATCGACGATGTTATGTGGAGCTATGAAACTCTCGGCACCCAAGGCCATGGCCGCTACCGCGGACTTTGGAGCAAAATCGACAAGATGGAGAAGACCGGCCCCAATAAGGTCAAGTTCACCTTCAATGTCGAAGATCGCGAGTTGGCGCTCATCGTCGGAATGCGTCCGATCTTGAAAAAGGCCCAATGGGACGGTGTCGATTTTGAACAATCCCGTCTGGATTTGCTCCCGATTACCTCGGCCCCTTATGTGATCGAGGACTATGAGGCCGGGCGCTATGTCTCGCTCAAACGCAATCCCGACTACTGGGGCAAGGACTTGCCCTTCCGTCGTGGCACAATGAATTTCGACGAGATTCGGATGGAGTTCTTTGGCGACGAAACCGCGATGTTCGAAGCCTTCAAGGGCGGCGTTCTGAACTCGAACCGCGAATTCAACGTTGAAAAGTGGCAGACCCAATATGGCTTCCCTGCGGTGAGCGCCGGTGAAGTTGTAAAGTCGGAAATTCCACATGCCCGCCCCTCCGGGATCATCGGATTGGCGATGAACACACGTCGCGATCTGTTTAACGACTGGCGCGTACGAGATGCGCTTATGCATGCGTTCAACTTTGAATATATCAATGAAACGCTGACCGGATCGCAGCAACCACGCATCACGTCCTATTTCTCCAACTCAGTCCTCGGCATGCAGGACGGCCCCGCGACCGGCAAGGTCAAAGAGCTTTTGGAGCCATTCAAGGATGAACTTTTGCCCGGCGCGCTTGAAGGCTACGCCCTGCCCGTCTCTGATGGGTCAGAGCGCAATCGCAAAAACCTGCGCAAGGCCTTGGCCCTGATGGAAGAGGCCGGTTATACGGTTCAGGATGGGGTGATGAAGGATCAGGACGGCACACCGTTCACCTTTGAAATCCTGATGCGCAAAGGCAATGCCGAGCATGAGCGGATTGCCGACACCTATCAGCAGGCTTTGACGCGGATGAGTATCGACGTGTCGATCAACTCAATCGATTCCGCCCAATATAAGGAACGCACAGTCGAATATGATTTCGACATGACCTTCTATTGGCGCGGTGTGTCGCTGAGCCCCGGCAACGAACAACACAATTATTGGGGGTCTAACGGGGTCGAGACTCAAGGAACGCGGAACTGGATGGGCATCAATTCACCGGCAGTTGATGCGATGATCACCTCGGTTCTGACGTCAACCACACGCGACGATTTCATCGCGTCCACCCGAGCCTTGGACCGCGTGTTGACATCCGGGCGCTATGTGATTCCATTCTACACCTACACAAACGGCCGCTTGGCCCATGCCAAAGAATTGCAATTTCCCGACCGCATTCCGGTCTATGGCGATTGGATCACATGGCAATCTGATGTCTGGTGGTGGGACGAAAAGTAATCAAAACCAATTGAATTCGGCGGGATCTTCCCCGCCGTTTTTGTATCTGCATATGCGACCTTTCGGCTAAAGACCCGAGCGCGCGACCGTCCTATCCTGTACAAGAATTCAAGAAAGACGAAAGCGCTATGACCAGCAGCCCACACACAGCTTTGGCATCCGGAACCAGTTCTGCTCTGGTCGTTGACGATCATCCTCTGTTTTGTGATGCGCTGACGTTGACCTTGCAATCTATTGCTGATTTTGAAGAAATCCGCACCGCCGGAACCTTGGAAAAAGCACTAGAGATCGTCGGGCAAGACGCGAAAATTGGCTTGATCATCCTTGATTTGAACCTGCCTGATGTGAACGGCCTTGACGGGTTGGTCCGTCTACGCAACGCGGCGCCAGAAGCGATAATCATCATTGCCTCTTCTATGGCCGACAATCGAATGATTAGCCACGCGCTCAAGGCGGGGGCTAACGGGTTTGTCCCCAAGCATTCACAGCGCTCAGTGTTTCGGCGTGCCTTCGAAGCGGTCACCGCTGGCCAAAGCTTTGTTCCTGATAGCTATATTGACCCGCAAGGCGGTCAAGAAAACGCGCCCGATGATGCCCTCGCGCGTCTTGCGTCCCTAACCAACCAGCAGGCGCGTATTTTGCATTTGATCTGCGAAGGCAAGCTTAACAAGCAAATCGCCTATGACCTATCTATCGCCGAGACCACAGTCAAAGCCCATGTTACCGCCATTATGCGCAAGCTTGGCGTACATTCCAGGACCCAAGCGGTGTTGGTCGCGCAGGAGGCGCGATTTTCACGGGTCTTGCCAAACGAGGGATAAGCCCCCTATTCTCGGCAGACTGATCTGAGGAAAGAAGAAAGAGTGGACGGAGCAACACACAGCTCCGCTCGGGAGGAGTTAACCAGATCGCCGGCCCTGCGCACAGCGCAAGTCGCCGCAACAGACCCGAACCCAGCTCTCGCCTTGCGCGAAGAACTTGGGGGCGGGCCGTTCTCAATGGTATGCTTGTTTGCCTCTCCTGACGCGGATTTTGGTGCCCTCACAGGTGCCGCACAGAGCCTTTTTGAAGGCGCTGAAATCCTGTCCTGTACAACCGCTGGTGAACTCGGACAACAAGGGTACGAAGATGGTCAGATCATTGCCATCGGGTTCCCGTCCGAAAACTTTGCGACGTCGACTTATGTGATTGATGATCTTGGCAATATGGACGAACAGAGTATCGTTGATACCCTTATTCAACAACGTCTGGACCTGAACCACCGCGCGAGATCAATGGCGTCGGAATTCGCCTTTCTCATGGTTGATGGCCTGTCGCTCTGCGAAGAAAAACTCACAAGCGTTCTTGCCTCAGGGCTTGGCTCTATGTCGCTCTTTGGCGGCTCTTCCGGTGATGGAACCGAGTTTGGTCAGACCTGGCTGTCTCATAACGGGACCATCCGCCAAAATGCCGCTGTTGTGGCATTGGTTCGGAGCAATTGCCCCGTTCGGGTGTTTAGCCTCGATCATTTGGTTCCGACGGATACGCGGATGGTCGTAACGGGGGCTGATCCGGCCAACCGATTGGTGCATGAAATTAATGCCGAACCCGCCGCTAAGGAATATGCACGATTGACCGGCAAAGATCCGTTACAACTTTCTGCGTTTACCTTTGCGGCGTACCCTGTGGTTGTGCGATTGGGGGACACACATCATGTGCGCGCCATCCAAAGAGTGAATGAAAATGGGGATTTGGTTTTCTTTTCTGCGGTGAACGAAGGTATGGTTCTGACCCTAGCCAATCATCAGGATATGGCCGGTCATCTGGAAAAAGGGTTGTCTAAGTTTGGTGCCGATGGGGCACCGGACCACATTTTGGGCTGTGATTGCCTTTTGCGTCGGGTTGAAGCAGAACAAAAACAAAAAACCCGCGAAATTTCTGATATATTGCAACGTCATAACGTTGTAGGATTTTCCACCTATGGGGAACAAATTGGCGGCCTGCATGTCAACCAAACCTTGACCGGAGTTGCAATCTACCCCCCGACCCCACGAGATTCAGAATAGCGCAAAAGCTTATGTCCCTGATAGATCCTGATGACAGCCTAGAGCGCCAGAACGAAAAACTGTTGAAAATTGCCGACGCCTTGATGAAGCGCGTCGAGTATGGAAGTGAGCAATCAAGCGCAGCCTATGCGCAATTCGAACGCGCCGCTCTGTTGGAAAAACGGGTGCGCGAACGTACGCTTGAACTTGAACAGACCCTCGACCTATTGCACCAGTCCAACGCGCAGTTGGCTCAGGCACATGACGATACCGAAGCCGCGAGGCGCAACCTCGCCGATGCAATTGAAACCGTTTCCGAAGGCTTCGCGTTGTTCGACCCGGATGATTACCTGGTTATGAGTAACTCTCGGTTTTGTCGTTACTTCAAGGATATGGAAGAGGTTCTTCATCCGGGGATGCCGTTTTCGGACTATGTGCAAAACATCAGCCGATCCGCCTACCTTGCCTTGCCCAAAGGGATCACTTCGGCAAATTGGGCAGAGCAACGTATGCGCCGTCACCAAGACCGCCATGTGATGTTCAATGTCCGATTGATCAAGGATCGTTGGCTGCAAGTGTCCGAACATCGCACCGCAAATGGTGGCACCGTTGTTTTGCAGACTGATGTGACGGATTTGATCCGATTGGAACGTCAGGAACGCGATCGCCTGAAAGACAAGCAAACCCGAGTCATTCGCGCGACCTTGGATCATTTGAACCAAGGGGTCTGTGTCTTTGACGAAAACGCCCGGTTGGTTGGATGGAATCGCAAAATTGGTGCTCTGCTCGCTTTGCCGGCCCGACGCTTGCAATTGGGCGTTTCGTTTTCTGGTTTGCTCGAACAATTGGACGAACAGATCGTTTTCACCCGCGGCTTGGGCCCGGAAGGTTTCTTACGATGGGCCAATTCCGAAGGGCCACGCGGGCCAATCAGTTTTGAGATCAAACGTGGCCTCGGCACGACCTTGCAAATTTTTGGTCGCGGTATGCCGGACCAAGGTTTTGTGATTTCCGTAACAGACGTTACAGCCGAACGTGAAGCGGCGCAAAAGCTCGCTGAAATCAACGAAATTCTTGAACAACGGGTTGTTGAACGCACCATGGAGCTGGAAGATGCTCTGGCCGCGGCGGAACGCGCTAATGCCTCAAAATCGCGCTTTGTCGCAGCGGCGAGCCACGATTTGCTGCAACCCCTGTCAGCAGCAAAATTGTTCATTTCATCGCTCGCCGACATGTCCAAGACCGCGCATGAGCAGGCCGTACTAGCAAAAGCTGATGCCGCACTTGGTAGCGCGGGCGAAATTATTGATGCTCTTTTGGATATTTCCAAGCTGGATTCGGATGAGGGCATCACCTTTGATGTACGCAATGTTGCCTTGCGCGACATCCTTGGGAGCTTGCGCGATGAAATGGAAGTTTTGGCCGCTGAAAACGGGTTGGAACTGAGATTTGTCCCGTCGGATTTGATGGTTGAAACCGATCCGGCCTATTTTCGACGTATCATTCAAAACCTGATTTCCAACGCTGTGCGCTATACGGAAACCGGCAAGGTTTTGTTAGGGGTGCGCCGGGTTGGTGGCTCGGCCCGGATCGAAATTTGGGATACCGGACCCGGCATTGACGAGGACGATCAGCTTACCATTTTTGAAGAATTTCGCCGACTTGATCCCAATGTCAGCGCCAACGAAGGCTTGGGGCTTGGCCTTGCGATTGTCGAACGCGCCTGTGCCCGTCTTGGCCATGCCCTTGATCTGAAATCCACCCCCGGTCAGGGAAGTTGCTTTATGGTGACGGTACCTATCGCGGGCCGCGCGGATCGCAAGAAATCGAGTGCAAGACGCATCGCAGCCCCAGTGGGGTTGGCCCAGGCGGGATTGATTGTTTTGCTGGTCGAAAATGAATCACAGCTCCGTCGCGCTTTGACGGTGATGCTAGAAGCGTGGGGCGTTCATGTTATTGAGGCCGATGACGCAAACTCGGCCCTGACATTATTGGAAGACATTGAAATTACACCGGATGTTTTGCTTGTCGATTACCAACTGGGACCGGGCAGAACCGGTATAGATCTCTATTCAGCGATCAAGGATATGCACGGGGCTCTCCCCTGTGCGGTGATCTCCGCCGACCGAGCAACGGACCTCCAATTGGCCTGCAAACAGCATGAGATCGAGCTGCTTCCAAAGCCGCTCGATCGTCATAAACTTGGTGCGTTTTTGGATGCGGTTGCGACGGCATCCAACTGATTTTACATCATGCCGCTGCAACGTCTTGGTGGTTTGGGGAGACCAAGTCGTTGCGGATTTACAATCAAAATCCAACGTGGCGGATGCCCTGGTGCCTGGGTGCGTTGGTAGCTACAGCCCTTGGCCGTCGTCATGACATCACCGCGTGGCACAACGATGCCTTGGGTCGACATAAATGGAACGGCCTGCGCCAGAACCTCGCCCTTGGGCGCGTGATCAGGAACAGCGGCTAGGCCCAGTGTGGCCAAGGTAACAAATGCGGTAATGCCCATGTCTTGGGTCTCCCTCTGAACAGAAAATCCTGTGCCGCAAAGTCATGCGGCTTGCAGGTCTCTGTTTGGCGGGCAAGCCGATCTTCTCCATGGTTTGATCATGGCAAAAATCGGACTATCCACGTCAATTTTAGGCGAATGCCATGGAGGATGCCCCTCAAAGACCAATAACAATATCAGCCCGCAGCCCACCCATTTCGGCGCTTTCACCTAGGCGTAAAACTCCGCCATGGGCGCGGGCAATATCGGCAGCAATGGCCAATCCCAACCCAACACCCGATCCGCGATCTTGATTGCGCGCCGGATCAAGACGCACAAAAGGCCGCATGGCTCTCTCACGTTCATCAACCGGAATGCCCGGACCGTCATCCTCGACCCGAATGCGCAAAGCCTTGGTTGATAAGAACATAGAAACCCGACAAGACGTTCCATATCGTCCGGCATTGCCAATAAGGTTTTCAACAGCACGACGCATTGATCGTGGTCTTAAGCGAACCTCGCCCTCGCCTTCCAATTCTGCGATTTCAACGTCTTGCCCCGTTCGTTGCGCATCTTGGACAATGTCGGCGACCAACATGAATGGGTCTACCAACTCTGCTGTCGCAGCCTGGGCGTCTCCGCGGGCAAAATCCAGAAACGCATCAATCAAACGTTGCATTTCCTCGACATCTTGCTCAAGCGGTGCTCGGTCTTCTTCCTCCAAGAGTGACAGACCCAAACGCAGTCGTGTGATTGGTGTTCGTAGGTCATGACTTACACCAGATAACATCATGGTGCGTTGTTCGATGTGTCGTTCGATTCTGGCCCTCATATCGACAAACGCATTGCCAGCCGCACGAACTTCGACGGCACCAGACGGGGAATAGATTTCGTGACGCCCACGTCCAAAAGCCTCGGCGGCCGTTGCAAGACGTGTGATCGGGCGCAGTTGATTGCGAAGGTACAAAAACGCGATCAATGTCATGAGAACCCCAAAAAACACCATATTGACCAAAAGTTGATGCGGGTTCGTGGCCGACACTCGCCCCCGGCTGGTTTCAACAAGGAACATTGTTTCGTCGCGTCGGATATAAAGCTGAACCAATCCATCGTTTGGCAATGCAACCCGTTCCAACCCCGGAATTTTCCGGTTAAGTTCTCGGATCACAACTCCGCCGGTTAAATCAAACCACCTCTTGATGTCCTCTGGTGGAACGACGTTGTCAGCGACCGTTGAGATATCTAAATCGAGTTGTTTTAAGGCATCAACTTGATGGTCGGTCAGGCTAAGAGCCAGATTTGCAGCGCGTGCCAATTCACGACTCATCTGCTGAGTGACGTCGTCAAAATGGCGTTGAATAAAGATCACCGAGACAACCAATTGAAGCGTGACCACAGGCAAAACCAGGATCAAGGCAGCCCGCCCATACAAACTGCGCGGCATATAATGTTTGAGCCATTTGAAAGACATGAGATAAGCCTATCCAAACCCGCGCGCAGCTTCCATCGCGAAAAGGACAATCCATGCAAGATCCTCAACCTGATTTTCAACCCGTCGCTGGTGCCGCAGAGGAGCTTGCACCGGGATTGCGCCGAATTGTTGCGCCGAACCCGTCACCGATGACGTTTCGAGGCACCAACACCTATCTGTTAGGAACCAGTGAACTGGCTGTTATTGACCCTGGCCCCAATGATCCGGCACATTTAGACGCAATCCAGTCCGCTGTTCTTCCGGGCCAAAAACTAACCCATATCTGTGTTACTCATGCCCATCTTGATCACTCCCCACTCGCGCGGTCATTGGCCGATTGGTCCAAGGCCCCGGTGTTGGCATTCGGCCGAGCCGAGGATGGCCGAAGCGAAACAATGAGACAGCTTGCCCAATCTGGGTGTGTTGGTGGGGGCGAAGGCGTTGATCACGCCTTTAACCCCGATGTCCGCCTGTCCGATGGTCAAGTCATAAAAGGCGATGGGTGGTCGCTCCAGGCCCTGCACACGCCCGGCCATATGGCCAACCATCTCTGTTTTGCT
Organism: Pelagimonas sp.; assembly: GCF_058892305.1. NCBI lineage: Bacteria > Pseudomonadati > Pseudomonadota > Alphaproteobacteria > Rhodobacterales > Roseobacteraceae > Pelagimonas > Pelagimonas sp. Next base: position 44,174 of record NZ_JBZXVN010000009.1, on the reverse strand, counting down.
TGGGACCGGGTTTTGTTTTCTGGTGACCTCGTTATGGGATGGGCCAGCTCACTTGTCTCCCCCCCTGATGGCGATCTAGGTGGGTTCATGTCTTCGTTGCGCAGGCTGAGTGAAACAGATTGGCAAACTTTTCACGCCGGACATGGCGCGCCCATCCCGACCCCCAATGACCGTGTTAAAGAGCTCCTGTTACATCGCATGGCGCGCGAGTCCGCCATATTAGAAGGTCTGGCAAAAGGCCCCGCTAATTCTCAGCAACTGGCACAGATGATTTACACGGATACCCCCAAAGCCTTACTTCCCGCCGCGTCACGCAATGTTTTGGCTCACCTTATTGATCTTATGGATAAATCCATCATCGAACCGGTTTCAGATCTGTCGGAAACAGCTGTTTTTCGTCGGATTTAGTCCAAGGCGAAAAAAAACTGCATTTTGTTCAAAATCCCTCTGGACGCCCGAAATTCTCATAGCTATACACCCCCACATATTCCGGCGTAGCTCAGCGGTAGAGCAGTTGACTGTTAATCAATTGGCCGTAGGTTCGATCCCTACCGCCGGAGCCAAAATCCTCTGATATTCTCAGAGGTATATGAAAAAGCCCCCGAAAGGGGGCTTTTCTTGTTTCGGCCCGAATAATCATCGTGTGCAAAAAATTAGGCTGCATTGGATGGCGTTACACCGGTTGAAGCCACCCAATTGATGCTCAGAACTGGCCACATCTGATAGGCCTTGCCCGATTTTCCATTGGGTGTGGTGACAAGGCTTGTTTTTGCGTTATCTTCCGGAGTGCTGAACGTCAGTTCATCAACGGCTTCGGGGAAAACGCGGCTTGGTCACTGGCAAGCGAGCCGTCCTTGAAACCATACGCTCGTTCCGCAGCTAGCTGCAGACTTTGCGTCTGATCCGGTGACGCTAGCGGACATCAATGCGCCATCGCATCTCTGTTTGGGCGGCTTTGGCAGACCACGCATGACCGAAGAGTTGAAAGAGATTGGCCTGACTGTCGGTCATCGCCGTTTGGGCAGATTGTTGCGCTAGAACGGCATCACTATCGTCTGAACTCGCCAATACAAAGCCGTATTCATCGCCCGGCAGGCAATTGCAGGGAAATCCGCCGAAAGGGCTTCACACGGACCTCGGCGACCAATGCCATTGTCTTGATTGCCAAAATATCCTGCGCCTTTGGGTTGGAAAACCCAGTCACATTGGAACGCAAGGAGGCTTAAATGAACGTTTGGGGAGGCACGAACGCGGGACTGGCACAAACAAGTGACGTAGGACTATGTTGGCAAGCTGTACTTGAAGGGCGCGATAGAGCGGTACAAAGGAGCGCTTGCATTGAGATCGGAAAAGGAAGACGCCTCAATTTCGGCTTGCTGCAAGCTGCACCTCAAGATGGACCTAAATCACCGCAACATCAACTAGCGCTGTATGCGCGCTACTTCCTTGCCCAAGTTTAGACGTTCCAACATCCTTGGTTAGGACATTTGGGTTTCCGTTTTGGTCGACTCCATCACCCGAGTGCCCATACCAAGCACCGGTCGGCAGAGCGACAACGCCTTGAAGAATATCGTCGCTAACCTTGGCACGGGCACGGCAGGCCCCACGACTATTGAACACACGGATAATTTGCCCGGTTTCGATCCCGCGTTCCTTGGCATCTTTGGGATTCAAAATGAGTGTTTCGGGCCGTGCGCCGTCAACATCTTGCAAGGCCACTTCGAGTTGGCTGTGGAGTTTGTCACCGGGTTGTGGGGAGACCAAGTGCAAAGGGGTTTGCGACCGTGCACATCCAAGCCATTCCGATGGCGGCAACCACTTGGGATGGCCCGCGCAATCAGCATAGTCAAAGCGGTCAATTGTCTCTGAAAAAATCTCGATCTTACCCGAGGGCGTTTTCAAGGCATGGTCATCCGGGTCTTGCCGAAATTTCGCAAGCTGAGAGAGTTTTGTTCCTGCGGTTTTTATAGGAAGGTGAACCCAGTTTTGTTCCCGGAGTTGATCAAAGTCTGGAACCGATATCTTGGCTTCGCTAGATCGATTTTTATAGTCATGATAGAGGGTTCTAAGCCATTCCTCACTCGACAATCCTTCGGAAAACGCCATGCCTTTCTCTAAGCGATCTGCTAGGCCAGAGAAAATGTCGTAGTCGTCCCTTGCCTGCCCTTGAGGTTCGACAAGTTTGGGCATGTTGAATAGGTAATCATCCATGCTTGATCGGCCAATATCCTCGCGCTCATAGGGGGTTGTCGCCGGAAAAACGATGTCGGCGCGTCTTGCGGTGGCTGTCCACCAAGGTTCATTGACAATCACACAATCGGGTTTCTGCCACGCCTCGTGTAACCGGTTGAGATCTTGGTGGTGGTGGAACGGGTTACCACCGGCCCAATAAACCAGCTTGATATCTGGGTAGGGTTCTGTTTTTCCGTTAAAATCATAAGGCACGCCCGGGTTCAAAAGCATGTCCGCAATTCGCGCCACAGGGATTTGGGTTTTGATCGGGTTTTGCCCTTGATCCAAGGTCATGCCGCTCATGGCTCGCATCGATTTTCCGATGCCACCAATTGCGCCATACCCATAGCCAACCCCGCCGCCGGGCAGACCGATTTGACCCAACATCGCTCCAAGAACCACAGACATCCAATAGGGCTGCTCGCCGTGTTCTGCGCGTTGCAACGACCACGATAGCGTGATCAACGTCCGGGTTTTGGCCATTCGGCGGGCCAGACCCCGAATGGTATCTGGGGCGACGCCGCACAACCCGCTCGCCCATTCCGGCGTCTTGGCGATACCGTCACTCGTTCCCATCAAATAGGGCAAAAACCGATCAAACCCAGTCGTGTATCTGTTGAGGAACGCATGATCGCTCAGCTCTTCTTCTTCCAGCACAAAGGCGAGGGCCAACATCAGAGCCGTATCGGTGGCTGGCTTGCAAGGAAACCACTCGCAACCATCAACACTATCAGTACGTTGCGGGCCAATGTTAATGCATCGCATCCCCCTGTCGGAAAACACATCAAACCAGGTTTTGGTATCATGTTCGGTGATGCCACCCATACTGACTTGAGCGTTCTTGGGGTTAATCCCGCCAAACATAACGAGCGTTTCAGTATGATCCGCAATGGTTTGCCAACTATCTTGACAGTCATAGGTGTATTGCAAAAACGGCGTGCCCAAGACATGGGGCATAATCGCTTGCGCGCATCCAGTTGAATAACTTCCAAACGACGAAACATAACCGCCGATCTTGTTAAGAAACCGGTGAACTTGGCTTTGGGCATGATGAAAACGACCCGCCGAACTCCAGCCATAAGATCCGCCATAAATCGCCTCATTGCCATGCTCCTTGCGGATACGATCAATCTCGGTCGCGGCGATATCCAAGGCCTCATCCCAAGGCAATTCGACGTAGTCACCGTCACCGCGCCCTGCCCTATCCCGTTTGTCGAGCCACGCCCGACGGATTGATGGCCGCGCGACACGTAATTTGTGATGAACGGCCGCCGGAACGGATTGGGGAATGTCGGTCGGATTGGGGTCGGCCTTGAACGGCCGGGTGGCGACGATCTTGCCATCCTGCACGTCGACCTCGAATGCGCCCCAATGGCTTGAGGTGACTTTGGTAACAATCGAATTATCTTGTGCCACGCTCTTGTTCCCTGCCATCCCTTTTGGATGCAAGTTTTGCGAAGCTAGAGACACATTGACCAGCCCAAAAACGAAACGCTCCCACCGATTTCCGGCAGGAGCGTTCACTTTTTTGATTCAAGTCTCTCTATGCGCGACTAGGCAGAGACCGCCGCCGCGCTTGAAGACCGGCGTTTGGTTAGCTCTTCGGCAACAAGGAAGGCCAGTTCGAGCGATTGCGACGCGTTCAATCGCGGATCACAGGCCGTGTGATAACGATCCGACAGGTTCTCTTCGGTCACCGCACGCACACCACCGGTACATTCGGTTACATCCAGACCGGTCATTTCGAAATGCACGCCACCGGGAACGGTGCCTTCGGCACTATGCACGCCAAAGAAATCTTGAACCTCGCGCAGTACAGATTCAAACGGACGGGTTTTGAACCCAGTCGCCGATTTGATCGTGTTGCCATGCATCGGGTCGCAGACCCAAGTGACGTTGGCCCCTTCTTCCTGAACCGCTTTGACAAGGCGTGGCAGATGTTCCCCGACATTCCCGGCGCCAAAGCGCGCGATCAGGGTCAATTTGCCTTCTTCGTTTTCGGGGTTCAGTTTGGACATCAAAACCTTGAGGTCTTCGGCAGTGGTCGTCGGGCCGCACTTGAGGCCAACAGGGTTCAACACACCACTGGCGAATTCAACATGCGCGCCATCGGGCTGACGGGTGCGGTCACCGATCCAAATCATGTGACCAGAGCCAGCCAGCCACTTGCCAGATGTCGAATCAAGACGGGTCAGTGCCTCTTCATATTCCAGCAAAAGCGATTCATGGCTGGTATAAAAATCAACAGTTTGGAGCGAATGCAGGCGATCAGAGGTGACACCCGCCGCTTTCATAAAGTCGAGCGTGTCGCCGATACGGCCGGCCATTTCACGGTAACGGGCAGATTTGTCGCCCTCGACAAAGCCAAGCGTCCAAGCGTGCACCTGATGCACGTCCGCGTAACCACCGGTCGAAAAGGCGCGCAGCAAGTTGAGCGTCGCCGCCGCCTGCGTATAGGCCTGAAGCATTTTCTTTGGGTCGGGGATGCGGGATTCCGGCGTAAAGGCCAGCTCGTTGATGATGTCACCGCGATAGCTTGGCAGCTCAACACCATCCACGGTTTCCGTCGCCGCGGAACGTGGCTTGGCGAACTGACCCGCCATACGACCCACTTTGACCACCGGCACCTTGGCCCCGTAGGTCAAAACGATCGCCATTTGCAGCATGACTTTGAAGGTGTCACGGATCGCATCGGCGCTAAATTGTTCAAAGCTTTCGGCGCAATCACCCCCCTGAAGCAAGAACGCCTCGCCGCGCCCGGCCGCACCTAGCTCGTCTTTCAACCGACGTGCTTCACCGGCAAAAACCAACGGCGGATATTGCGACAACTGCGCCTCAACCGCATTCAGGGCCTCGGCGTCGGTATAATCCGGCATCTGAACCCGCGGCTTGTTACGCCAGTTCGATTTCTGCCATTCGGTCATGGAAATTTCTCCGCTTTATATCGCATCGCTGCAGTGAGTCAGCGTTAACAGCGCCCCTTGTAACCAATCCCGATCACCCTGACCAGAGCCGCCCGACGCGTTGGTTTTTTCCGACATGTCTTGACGGATTTAACGCATTCTGCCCATCTGGTCTGCATCACCCGACACACCGGGCCCCACCGCGCAGATAGAAGGAAGCCGCTGAATGCTCCCGTCGCCGCAACAACCTGTGTTGGACCTTTCGTCCACTTCTGGCAAGACAAGGCGTTTTGTCTTTGTTTTACTTGATAATTTCACCATGCTGTCCTTTGCGGCAGCGGTGGATTGTCTGCGTTTGGCTAACCGTATGTCGGCCAAGAAACTCTATAGTTGGTCTGTCATTTCAGAAGACGGTGGAATCATCCAAAGCTCCACTGGGATCGGCCTTCAAACTGATGGTCAATTGGAAGACCTGCATCGAGATGACACAGTTATCCTCTGTGGCGGGGCCGATGTTCAGCAGGCGACTACCAAAAAGATGTTGAATTGGCTGCGCCGTGAAACCCGCAAAGGTGTTTCCGTTGGCGGTTTGTGCACGGCGGCCTACTCTCTTGCCAAGGCAGGGTTGCTTGACGGAAAGAAGGCAACCATCCATTGGGAAAATCAGGATAGTTTTTCCGAAGAGTTCGAAGAGGTCAAGCTGACCAAATCGGTTTTTGCGATTGATGGCAACCGGATGACCACCGCTGGCGGCACATCGTCGATTGACCTGTTCTTGCAGCTGATTGCCACAGATCATGGCGAGGATCTCGCGTCATCTGTGGCTGATCAGCAAATCTACAATTCGATCCGGACCGATCAAGATACCCAACGTCTGTCGGTCCCCACTCGCATTGGTGTACGTCACCCCAAGCTTAGCCAAGTCATCCAGATGATGGAGGCCAACATCGAAGAGCCGATAAGCCCGTCGCTATTGGCCAAAGATGTTGGCATGTCGACCCGTCAGCTAGAACGGCTTTTTCGTCGCTATCTAAACCGGTCGCCCAAACGGTACTACATGGAGCTACGCCTGCAAAAAGCCCGCAACTTGTTGATGCAAACGGATATGAGCGTGATCAATGTCGCCCTGGCCTGTGGCTTTGCCTCTCCTTCGCATTTTTCAAAATGCTATCGGTCGCACTATGAGACAACGCCATACCGTGAGCGCGGTGCCCATGCGTCGCGTCTCTCGGTCTGAACATGCTCAGAACGGATCGACTTTTATTGCGCGCGGCGGTTCCCGAAGACTTGGAACCGCTGCATGCGATTTTTTCTGATCCCCGCGCCATGCGCTATTGGGATCGTCCGCCACATCAGGATGTGGAGCAGACACAGCGGTTTCTCGAACATTTTATCACCTCTGATTTCGGTGATCGCGAGGAGTATATCCTTGAGTTTGATGGTGTATGCGTCGGCAAAGCCGGGATGTGGAAGCGGTTTGAAATCGGCTATATCCTACATCCCGATCTTTGGGGGCGTGGCCTTGTTACCGAAGCTTTGAGCGCAATCATCCCCCGGATATTTGCAAAGTTCCCCGAGACCGAAACACTTACGGCAGAGCTGGACCCGCGTAATCTTGGATCAATTAAAGTGCTGGAAAAGCAAGGGTTTGAACGTGTTGGTTTCGCCGAAAAGAACTTTCTCTATGGCGAAACCGAATGGTGCGATACGGCCTACTACAGCCTGCCGCGCCCTTAAAACAAACTGTTCAAGGTCGAGAAATCTGAGTTGAACCTAAAATTGATCGAAACGATATCATTGCCGCGATCATGATATAAAACATAGGCGTAGATGTAATATGTGCCGACCCAATAGGCCAACAACTCTTGGTGGAAGCCGCCTTCCAATACACCTTTGCGAATGACGGCCACATTCTGAAAATCGATAGGAAACAGTTGGTCGACCTGGATATCAAGTTGGTTGAGTTGTTGCGGGGTCATCTCGTCACCGCCGCCAAAACTCAGCATGAGGTTTTGAATATCTCGGGTTACGATCAGGCGATCCATTTCCGTGCGCATCGCCTCGTAACTGCTGAAAACCGGTTCGTTGCTTTGTGCAGAAACGGCTGACGCCAGGCACAATGCTGCTGCTGCGACCAAGTTTTGAAAACGCATGTTAGCCTCCAATAAAATCAACATGGCCCGATAGTGGCAGGATCAAGAGGGGTTGGAAACTGGTATTGCTGTTTGACCGCCTATTGAGACATTCGGTAAAGCGCGCCATTGCCAACACTTAAAAACCAAATCGCGCCATCCGGGCCTTGTCGCACATCGCGCACACGGTCGGTTTCGGGCCCGGAAATTTGCTCAACCTCACGCAAGGGCGTTCCGGACATACGGGCGATGTAATGAAATTTCAGCGATCCGACAAAGGCATCCCCATGCCAATCGGAATTGCCAGTCCCGTTATGAAACACCAACCCAGAGGGTGCGATGGACGGGTCCCAAAAATGCTCGGGCTGTTCCATCCCGTCTTTCTTTTGGCCTTCGCCGATTTTGAACCCATTGTAATGAACACCGTAGGCGATCACCGGCCAGCCATAATTCGCTCCGGCTTTGAGTTTGTTCAGTTCATCTCCGCCGCGTGCGCCATGTTCAATCGCCCAGATTTGGCCCGATGGGTCAACGGCCAAGCCTTGTGGATTTCGGTGACCATAGCTCCAGATTTCCGGCTGTGCGCCGGCTGTGTCGCGAAAAGGATTGTCCGCTACGGGCTTTCCTTCACGATCCAATCTTAGAATGGACCCATTGTGCCGTGTCAGGTCTTGGGCGCTATCTCGGTCTGCGCGGTCTCCCAAAGTCATCACCAACGTTCCATCCGGAGCCTCAATGATCCGCGACCCGAAATGACGCCCACCGCGTGATCCTTTCGACATTTCAAACAGTGTTCGAACATTTTCCAGATGGTTGCCGTCGGATGACAACTGTCCCCGCATCAAAGCGGTCCCAGATCCGCGCCACCCCTGTTTGACCACATAGGTCAAATAGACGTCTCGGGTTTCGGTGAAATCCCTTGGGATCAAAACATCCAACAGCCCCCCTTGCCCATCAACTTGGACCTTGGGCAAACCGGAAACTTCGACTCGGTTAGCGCCTGACAAATGTAACAACCGTCCGTCCCGCTCGGTCACAAGAACGGACCCATTTGGCAAAAAGCCAAAGGCCCAAGGGGTGTCAAACCCACCTGCAATCAACTCAAAATCATAGTTTTGGCCTGCGGCTTTGAGGGGCGATATTGCAAAGATCGCAATGCAACCTATTGCGAACAAACGGGTAAATTTGATGCTAACCATTTCGAACCTCCGTCTTATCAACTGGTGTTATTGGCCTCGAAAACAAGGTGAAGAAATAAGATACATATTGTCGACAATGTTTCCAAAATACACTTTTCTTTTGATCGTCGCCCGCTTAGGCTTCGATCTGATCATAAGATCCAATAAGGGAGATGAGTTATGAAAAAGCTGCTTCTGGCCACTGCGGCCACAGCACTGACCGCGGGTGCCGTTTCGGCTGACGAGGTCAAAGTCGGAATCATTTTGGGTTTCACAGGCCCAATTGAATCGATCACACCTATGATGGGTGGTGCTGCTGAGCTTGCGCTGAAAGAAGTCAATGACAGTGGTAAATTCCTGAATGGCGACACCCTTGTGCCGGTTCGCGCCGACAGCACCTGTGTTGACGCTGCTGCTGCCACGGCCGCTGCTGAACGCCTGATCACATCTGATGGTGTTGTAGCGATCATGGGCGCGGATTGTTCCGGCGTAACCGGCGCGATCCTATCCAACGTTGCGGTTCCAAACGGCGTTCCAATGGTATCGCCTTCTGCGACATCGCCTGCTCTGTCTTCCGCCGAAGACAACGGCCTGTTCTTCCGCACCGCGCCGTCCGACGCCCGTCAGGGTGAAGTTCTGGCCGAAATCCTGAAGGAAAAAGGCGTCGGCGAAATCGCTGTGACCTATACCAACAACGACTACGGCAAAGGTCTGGCCGACTCGTTTGTTGCGGCCTTCGAAGGCAATGGCGGCAAAGTCACTTTGACGGCACCTCACGAAGACGGCAAAGCCGACTATTCAGCTGAAATCGGCGCTCTGGCATCTGCTGGCGGCGACCTTTTGGCGGTCTTTGGCTACACCGATCAGGGCGGCAAAGGCATCATCCAAGCCTCGATCGACACCGGCGCATTCGACACCTATCTGATGGGTGACGGCATGTATGGTGACTCACTGTTGGCTGACCTTGGCGCAGACATGGAAGGCACCTTCGGGACCGTTCCTTGGGCGCAGGGCGAAGGCACCGAGATCTTCACCAAGCTGGCGGCAGACAACGATCTGAACGCAGAATCCTCCTACACCCGTGAATCCTATGACGCGGCGGCTCTGATTGCTTTGGCAATGGCAGCCGGTGGCGAGGCCTCTTCCGCAGCTGTTGCAGCCAACTTGCTGAACGTTGCCAACGCTCCGGGTGAGCCGATCATGCCGGGTGAGTTGGGCAAAGCGCTCGAGATTCTCGCTGGCGGTGGTGAAATCGACTATGTCGGCGCAACTGGCGTTGAGCTGATCGGCCCGGGTGAGGCCGCTGGTTCGTACCGTCACTACGAAGTGAAAGCGTCGAAGTTCGAAACTGTCGAGTATAAATAATACGCGACTTTTAGTGGAACAGCCCGGTCTTTCCGGGCTGTTCTTGCATTCTGGTGAGCGCATTTGCGCACTCCTATGGGGGGAAATCCTTGATCCGGGTTGAAAACCTTCACCGCCATTTTGGCGGTTTCCGAGCTGTTGATGGCGCATCGCTGACCATCGAAACTGGCTCGATCACCGGGTTGGTCGGGCCTAATGGGGCCGGTAAAACCACTCTTTTCAATGTCATTGCAGGCGCATTACCACCGACCTCTGGTCAGGTGTTTATGGACGGTGAAGACATCACCGGCTTGCCGCCGCATGAACTCTTTCACAAAGGGCTATTGCGCACCTTTCAGATTGCGCATGAGTTTGGGTCGATGTCGTGTCGCGAGAACCTTATGATGGTTCCGGGCGGCCAAACGGGCGAGCTTTTGTGGAACACATGGTTTGGTCGCAAACGCATTGCGGATGAAGAACGCGCATTGCGGGCCAAAGCCGACGAAGTTCTCGATTTTCTGACTATTTCTCATCTGGCGGACCATCCTGCTGGGGCGATTTCTGGTGGTCAGAAAAAGCTGTTGGAACTTGGTCGCACCATGATGGTCGATGCCAAAATCGTCTTTTTGGACGAAGTGGGCGCGGGTGTGAACCGCACCCTTTTGATGACCATAGCCGACGCGATTATCCGCCTGAACAAAGAGCGCAATTACACATTCTGCGTTATTGAACATGACATGGATTTCATTGGCAAACTCTGTGACCCGGTGATCGTCATGGCCGAGGGTAAAAAGCTTGCCGAAGGCACCTTGGACGAGATCAAGGCCAATACGCAAGTTATCGAAGCCTATCTTGGCACTGGTTTGAAAAACAAAGACAAAGAGGCCGTGGAATGAGCGACAATCCGTATCAGGACGACCACGGCAACAAGGATATGTCCTTGGGCAACGCCGCCGGTATCGGTGAAATTGACACCACCAAACACAGCGGCCCGACCTTTGAAAGCACCGGCGAACCCTTTTTGATCGGTGCCAACATGACCGGTGGCTACGGCAAAAACGGCCCCGACATTCTTCATGATTGCACCATTTCGGTCGAGAAGGGCGAAATCGCCGTGATTGTCGGCCCGAACGGCGCCGGTAAATCCACCGCGATGAAGGCCACCTTTGGGATGCTGAACCTGCGCAAAGGTCATGTGACTTTGGACGGGGTCGACATCACCAATCTAACGCCGCAAGACCGCGTGGCCAAGGGCATGGGGTTTGTTCCGCAAAACAACAACATCTTCACCTCGATGACGGTTGAGGAAAATCTGGAAATGGGCGCGTTCATTCGCACCGATGATTTCCGCCCGATTATGGAGCAAGTCTACGACCTGTTCCCGATCCTCAAGGAAAAACGCAATCAACCCGCCGGTGAGCTTTCGGGTGGGCAACGTCAACAGGTGGCCGTCGGTCGCGCCTTGATGACCCAGCCCAAGGTTTTGCTGTTGGACGAACCCACTGCCGGGGTCTCGCCGATTGTGATGGACGAATTGTTTGACCGTATCATCGAAGTTGCCCGCACCGGTATTTCGATCCTGATGGTCGAACAGAACGCCAAGCAAGCACTTGATATTGCCGACAAAGGTTATGTGTTGGTTCAGGGCGCAAATGCCCATACCGGCACTGGTAAATCCCTCATGGCCGACCCAGAAGTCCGCGCCAGTTTCTTGGGGGGTTAAGCGATGAAACATTTAATCGCCTTGGGTGCCCTGATCGCCCTGCCCGTCATCGCGCAGGCCGAGGACATCGCCAACCAAACCCTGATCTGCACCTTCACCACAGAATGTTATGAGACCGAGGAATGCACATTCACCGATTTTACCGTTGATGTGGCTTTGGGAAATGTTCCGGGGGATGCATCGCTTTTGCCCGACACGGGCCCAGCCGAAGGCAAGGCCGAATTGGTCGGTGACATGCTCATGGTCTCGGCCAAGGACACCAATGGCGCATATCTTTTGACACGCAGTCCCGGTGGTTTGGCCAAGCTGAGCGTTCACTATGGTGGCACACATCTGATGATCGCCTATGACGGGCAATGCCGGGTGGCGGAATGACTGACCGTTTGCAATTCCTTGCCCTCAACGGCAGTTTTCTGGCCGGTGCCGCGATTTGTGTGTCCGCAATTCGGACAATCAGCGATCCTTTCAAATCAATCCGCAACCCTTCGACGTATTCAAGGTCCCTTGGCCTCGATACTTCGAAAAAGCGCGATAAAAAGGGAAACTCGTAATGGATTTTCTCAACGCCCTTGTGGCGCTTTCTAACTTTGTTCTCATCCCGGCGATGACCTATGGCAGCCAGCTGGCACTTGGTGCGCTTGGGGTGACATTGGTCTACGGGATCTTGCGGTTCTCGAACTTTGCCCATGGCGACACCATGGCCTTTGGGACCATGTCGGTGATCCTGTTCACCTGGCTGTTTCAGTCGATGGGCATCTCGCTGCATCCGCTGCCGACCGCCCTTTTGGCCATCCCCTTTGGCATTGCCGCGACGGCTTTGCTCATGTTGGGAACCGATCGGGTCGTTTATCGGTTCTATCGCGCGCAAAAGGCCAAACCGGTCATCGTGGTGATGGTCTCGCTCGGGGTCATGTTCATCTATAACGGGCTGACCCGTTTCATTCTGGGCGCCGAAGAACAGCGTTTCATGGATGGTGAACGCTTCATTATCCGGGCGCGTGAGTTCAAGGACATGACCGGGTTGCGCGAAGGTTTGGCATTCAAAACCACCCAAGGTTTGACCATTCTAACCGCCGTCGTGGTTGTGATTGCCCTGTTCTGGTTCCTGAACAAAACCCGCACTGGCAAATCCATGCGCGCCTTTTCCGATAACGAAGATTTGGCTTTGCTCTCTGGGATCAACCCGGAGCGCGTCGTTATGGTGACGTGGATCATCGTTGCTGCGCTGGTGACCATCGCTGGCACGCTCTATGGCCTCGACAAGAGCTATAAACCCTTCACCTATTTCCAACTCTTGTTGCCGATCTTTGCGGCCGCCATAGTTGGCGGGTTAGGAAGCCCAGTTGGAGCGATTGCCGGTGGCTTTGTCATCGCTTTTTCCGAAGTTGCGGTGACCTATGCGTGGAAAAAGGTTCTGGTCTATCTACTGCCCGAAAGCCTTGAACCCGAAGGCCTCGTGCAACTGCTTGCCACGGAATACAAATTTGCCGTTAGCTTCATGATCCTGGTGATTGTGCTGCTCATCAAACCCACAGGTATCTTCAAGGGGAAATCGGTATGAGCCAGTCTTTCAGAACAATCCTTTTGTTCGGCCTCGTTGCCGTGCTGATCATCGGAACCGGCATTCTCCAAGGGCCGAACCTTGCGCTTGTTATCCTGAACATGGGCCTCGTTAGTGCCATCATGGCGCTTGGCGTAAACCTGCAATGGGGCATCGCCGGTCTGTTTAACGTTGGTATCATGGGCTTTGTCGCCCTTGGTGGTTTGGCAGTTGTGTTGACCTCGACTTCGCCGGTTCCCGAAGCGTGGGCAGCCGGTGGTGTGCGGGCTTGGTTTGCGATTGTCTTGGCGGGTTGTACCGTTGCCGGCTCGGCCATGATGTACAAACGCACGCGCAAAGGCTGGCTTGTCGGCCTGATGTTGCTGGTGGGCTTCGTCTGCTATCGTTGGGTCCGCGATCCGGCGGTTTCGGCCATCGAAGCGGTTGATCCTGCCGCGACCGGCTATTTGGGTGGCCTCGGCCTTCACGTTATCTTGGCATGGCCAGTTGGTGGTTTACTGGCGGCGGGGGCGGCTTGGGTGATCGGCAAAACGGCTCTTGGTCTACGATCTGATTACCTTGCGATTGCCACTTTGGGTATTTCCGAAATCGTCATCGCGATTATCAAAAACGAAGACTGGCTGTCGCGCGGCGTTAAAAACGTCAACGGCTTGCCCCGTCCGGTGCCAAATGAGATCGACCTGCAAAATGATCCCGGTTTCGTTGAATCCGCTGCGGGCTATGGGCTTGACCCAACCATCGCCTCAACCCTCTATGTGAAAATCGGCTATTCGCTGCTCTTTACCGTGGTTCTGGTGATCCTGTTGGTCTTGGCCCAGTTCGCTCTGAACTCGCCATGGGGGCGGATGATGCGCGCCATTCGTGACAACGAAGTCTCGGCCCGCGCCATGGGTAAAGATGTCACCTTCCGCCATCTTCAGGTCTTTATCCTTGGGTCAGCAATCTGTGGCATTGCCGGTGCGATGATGACTACTTTGGACGGTTTGTTTGCCCCCACGGCCTACCAACCGCTGCGCTACACCTTCTTGATCTGGGTGATGGTGATTGTTGGTGGCTCGGGCAATAACCTTGGTGCGGTTCTTGGTGGTTTCCTGATCTGGTTCCTCTGGGTGCAGGTTGAAACCCTTGGCCCCGGCATCATGACCTTCTTGACCTCCGGTCTGGCCGAGGGGTCCGAGCTCAAGGCCCATCTGATGTCAAGCGTTGCGCATATGCGTCTGCTGACCATGGGGGTTATCTTGTTGCTGGTGCTGAGGTTTAGCCCACGAGGATTGCTTCCCGAAAAGTGATCCAACATAGGGTTCAAAAACAAAAGGCCCCTGCATATGCGGGGGCCTTTTCCATGTCTACTGGTGCCAAAAGGTTCAAGTCAGAGATGTTACCCAAAGGATCGTCGCATCCTCATCCGAAATTGAAATCACGTTGTGACCCATGGTTGAATCATAATAGGCACTGTCACCGCGCCGCATTTCGATGGGTTCGTAAAACTCGGTGAAAAGCTTCACCACTCCGGTCAAAACATACAAAAACTCTTCGCCGTCATGACGTACCCAACCGTCAAATTCGTCCAAAGACCGGGCCCGGACCCGCGCCCGATACGGCAGCATCTTTTTGCGGGTTAGATTTTCGGCCAACAATTCGTGTTCATAGGTGGCGGTCGCATGTTCCTGCCCCTCACCGGACCGGTTCACCGCCATACGGCCGTTCACCTTTTCCTGTTGTGGTTGGGTAAACAGCTGCGGCACCGAAATCTCCAAACCAACCGCCAGCTTTTTCAAGGCTTCATAAGTCGGAGACATCTGGCCGTTTTCGATTTTCGATAGGGTCGAGCGTGCAAGACCCGCCTGTTTGGCGGCTTGCTCCAACGTCCAGTTGCGCTCTTTGCGCAAATCCCGCACCCTCAGACCAAGGTCCAAAGGTTCGGCAACGGAATCTTCGCCGCTTTCGCGTGCGATACGGATCAGGCTTTTGGGATCACGGTTTGTCATATCTTCATGCTATAGGCTGTGACCTGCGGCCTTTCAAGCAATGCACGTGATCACACTTGAAACACCGAGATGGGAGGCTTAGGCCAAAACCATGGAAGTTTCGATCTTTGACAAAGGCGCCTTTGCGCCCTGCCCCGCGCCTTTCAACCTTGCACAGCATGTGCTGGCTGCGGGTGTAAAAACCCCAGACAAAATAGCCTTGTCAATTGTCTCACCCACGAGCAAGCAAAGCTGGACCTACGCCGAGTTAACCGCCGCCATTCGTGGAACTGCGACGGGCTTGTTAAAGGCTGGACTTTGCCCGGGTGACATCCTTTTGATGCGGCTCGGAAATTCGGTCGATTTCCCGATTGCCTATCTTGGGGCTATTGCGGCAGGGATTGTCCCCGTGCCGACCTCAAGTCAATTAACCGCGTTCGAAGTGTCCAAAATTCTAGATCAACTGTCACCGTCCGGGATCTTACTGGGCGATGGTATCGCCTGCCCGGACACCGACATTCCTACTTTTGAGCCGGACACCTTTGAGGCTTGGCACGCCTTGCCACCCGCTGACTACGACATGGGTGATCCCAATCGTCTGGCTTATATCATCTACACCTCGGGCACCTCGGGCGTCCCGCGGGCCGTTGGCCATGCCCACCGCGCTATTTGGGCGCGCCAGATGATGATGGAGGGGTGGTATGATTTGCGCTCTGATGATGTGCTCCTTCATGCTGGGGCCTTCAATTGGACCTACACCCTTGGCACCGGATTGATGGACCCTTGGACCAAAGGCGCGACCGCTACAATCCCCGCCGCTGGAACCGACCCGGCGCAATTAGCGCTTTTGCTGCACCAAAGCCATGCCACGATTTTCGCGGCCGCACCGGGGGTTTATCGGCAAATCCTCAAGTTTCCTGTGCCCGATCTTCCCGACCTACGCCACGGGTTGGCGGCGGGTGAAAAGCTTTCGTCGAGCTTGCGAGACCAATGGCGAGATGTGGCCGGAACCGAGATTTATGAGGCCTATGGCATGTCGGAATGTTCGACCTTTATCTCCTCGTCGCCCGGTACTGCGACACAGGTCGGAACGCTGGGACGCCCCCAAATCGGGCGTCGGGTCGCGCTTACCGATGACGGCGGTCACCCCGTTCCAATTGGTCAAGAAGGGGTGATTGCCGTTCATCGCGACGATCCCGGTTTGATGCTGGGCTATATCGGGGCGGAACAGGCAACCAAGGATAAATACGTCAACGGTTGGTTTTTAACCGGAGACCGCGCCGTCATGACTGCGAACGGCGACATAAGCTATTTAGGACGGTCTGATGACATGATGAATGCAGGAGGCTACCGGGTTTCACCGCTCGAAGTCGAAGCCGCCCTCGCCGGGTTACCGGGGGTTCAGGAGCTGGCCGTGACCGACATCGCCGTCAAAAAGGACGTGCGTTTGATCGCGGCGTTTTATACGGCGCACGAGACGCTTGATGAGGACACCCTCAAATCCATCGCCTCTGGCCGCTTGGCGCGCTATAAATGCCCACGCACGTTTATCCGCGTCGACGCAATGCCGAAAAACCCCAATGGCAAACTGCTGCGCACGCGGCTCAAGGACATGGTCACGGGTTAAACCCTCGCCTTCCTTGATTAGGGTTGCTACATGAGGGCAAAGGGGACCCGATATGATCCAGCTCGACATTTTTTCCGATCCGATTTGCCCATGGTGCTATATTGGCAAAGCCCAGCTCGACAAGGCCTTGGCCGCCCACCACGATCACCCGTTTAACATCCGTTGGCTGCCGTTCATGTTGAACCCTGCAATGCCAAAGGACGGCATGGACCGGCGCGAATACCTTGAAGGCAAGTTTGGCGGTCAAGAGGGCGCGGTTCAGGCCTATCTTCCGGTGCATGAACATGCCGAGCAAGCTGGGCTTGAGATCCACCTTGATAAAATCACTCGGACTCCAAACACCATTGATGCCCACCGTCTGATCCATTGGTCGGCAATTGAAGGCACTCAAACCGCCGTCGTGTCGGCCATGTTCCGCGCCTATTTTGTCGAGGGTCGTGACATTTCGGATCACGAGGTTTTGGCGGATATTGCTGATACCTGTGCGATGGATGCCAGCGTTGTTTTGCGCCTGCTGCAAAGCGATGAAGACAAACGCGAAATCGTTGAACGCGATGCTGCGGCGCGCGGCATGGGCATTTCGTCGGTTCCAACCTTTATCGTCGCGGGCAAACACGCCGTTCCCGGTGCGCAACCGCCTGAATTGTGGACTAAAGTGATCGCCGAGTTGCGTCAGGAAACGGAGCAAGGGTAATGACGAAATACCGTGGCTACACTTTGGTTGGCATGCTATTGTCCATCATCGCCGGCGGAACGGTGTTTTTTAAGTTTATCGAGGGCTGGTCCTGGATTGACGCCTATTTTTTCACCGTCGTCACCCTGTCCACGGTTGGCTACGGTGAACTTGTTCCTGAGACTGTGATTGGAAAAATTGGCACGACGGTTTTTATCGTTGCCGGTCTTGGGATTTTTGCTGCGGCCATTCAACAGTTTGGGCATTACGCAATCCGAAAACGGGAACATCATTCTGAAATTCTTGTCGCCAGTCTTGGCAAGGAAGACGAGGAAGAGGCCGCAAATGATGACACGGCCCCAACCGTTCAGAGCGCCAAAAAATCCGCGCCCAATTTATAACTATTGATGGCCAAAAGCAGCATGACCGCCGGCCTGCTCAAAGACGTCATATGCAAAGACACTGTTTTCGAACAATGCGGCACCTGCTTCACTTGTTTCACGCGGACTAGAAGCCAAGGCACACATTCCAAAGCAGGTGACAATCCTAGGGCGAGAAGCGTTTGTTTCCTTGTGGTTTTTCCTCACCTTGAGGGCGTCTAAAGGAGTATATTTGACACATCAAATATGCCTCTGTTCAACGCAGTTTACTTCTGATAGCGATTTGCCGTGCTTGAGAGGTACTATGCGCCCGTTGCCACATAAAACTGAAGTGATCGCTCTGGTGGCGATGCTCTTTGCGACAATCGCCTTTTCAATTGACGCGATGTTGCCGGCCCTCCCGGAAATTGCAAAAACAATGACACCAGATGATGTCAATCGCGCGCAATTTGTGGTGACAAGCTTTGTCCTTGGAATGGGATTGGGCACATTGGTCGCCGGTCCATTATCCGATAGGTTCGGACGGCGTTCAATTGTATTGTTGGGCACTATAATCTACGTTCTGGGTGCACTGGCGGGGGCGTGGGCGCAAAATCTTGAAACTCTTTTGGTCGCGAGGTTGATCCAAGGGCTTGGTGCTGCGGGTCCACGCATTGTATCATTGGCACTCTTGCGTGATCTCTATTCTGGACGGGAAATGGCGCGGACCATTTCTTTTGTGATGATCATTTTCACCTTGGTGCCTGCGATTGCCCCGTTGCTTGGAGCCGGATTGATAGTTTGGGCCGGTTGGCCGGCAGTCTTTTGGGCCTTTGCGGCCTTTGCTACAATTGCTTGCTTTTGGTTCGGTGTTAGAATGCCCGAAACCTTGGCCAAATCAGACAGACGCCCTTTCACGTTTTTGTCGATTTGGACCGCCATAAAAGAAATGCTCACGAGCCCAGTGGTGCGTTGGTCTATCGTTGCTCAAGGGTTTTGTTTTGGCATTTTGTTTTCCCTGATTTCATCGGTTCAACCCGTCTATGACATCGTCTTTGGACGCGCAGAGACCTTCCCCTATTGGTTTGGGGGCATTGCTGTGGTCGCCGGGCTTTCCAGTTTTGTGAATGCGGCGTTGGTTATGAAGGTTGGAATGCGCAGGCTTATTACCACGATATTATATGCCCAATTGGTGTTTAGTTCGGTGATGTTGGTAGGGTTTCTTTGGGGCGTTTCCGGAGACATCGCCTTTTTCGCCTTTGTGTTTTGGCAAACATCGGTGTTCTTCCAAATCGGATTAACGCTGGGAAATTTGAACGCTATCGCGATGGAACCCATGGGCCATATTGCCGGATTGGCGGCATCAATTATCGGCTCGGTTGCCACTGTTGTTGCCGTCGCACTCGCCGCGCCGATTTCACTTAGCTTTGATGGTACGATCCTGCCTTTGGTGGTCGGCATTTTGACCTATTCGGCCCTGGCGCTCGCCGCGATGATCGCGATGGCCAAAGCCGAAGCCAAAGCGTAGTCACGCCGCCACTTTGGTGTCTCGAAGGTCATTTCCAGAAAGGGTAAAGGCCCCCATATCTGCGGATAGTCTCTCAGATGCCGATGTCATTCGGCGGCTCATTGCCCCAAGTGTTTTTCCCATTTCAACAGTTTTGCGCGTTTCTTCATCTGCGGATTGAACCATGTTATGCAAGCTGTTCAACGCTTGTGATTGTTGGTGGTTTTTCTGCGAAATAGATGTGGTCAGCTCGTCCATATTGGCAATTTGGGCAGATATTTCATCCAAATGTCGACCGGCGGCGTTGACGAGTTCGGCCCCGGCAGTGACCTGATCACTGCTGTCTGAGATCAGACTTTTGATACCATTTGCGGCTTCGGATGTGCTTTGCGCCAATTGCCGCACTTCTGCGGCTACGACCGCGAAACCTTTGCCTGCTTCCCCTGCCCGCGCGGCTTCTACCCCGGCATTCAGTGCGAGCAGGTTGGTTTGAAATGACACATCGTCAATCAATTCCACAATCTGGGAAATCTCACGCGAGGAGGCTTCGATTTCACGCATTGCTTCAATGGCGTTATGTGTCACCTCGCCCCCCTGCTGGGCGCTGGCTCGAACCTCCCCCGCGCTTTTGGCCGCTTGCTTTGCTTGATCTGCGGTTTCCCCCAAGGCGGCTTTTAGGCTCGCCGCCGTTTCGGTCACTTCGGTTAACGATTTGGCCTGAGAATCTGTTAAGAGGGACATAGATCGCATGGCCTTGGCCAGATCCTGCGCATCAATGGCGAAGTCATCGGAAACGTTGTCGGCCCGTGAGAAAGCTTCGCGCAGCGTTTGTATTGCAAAATTGTAGTCTTCCCGCAAAAGATCGTATTCTTTTGGAAACTCCTCCTCAATTTCGCAGGTCAAATCTCGTCCTGACAACTTGGTCAACGTTTCCCGGAACGCCGCAATCACAACACTGGCTTGGTTATGCGCTCGTTCCGCATCTTGTTGCGACTCTGCGACGAGCAGCGTTTCAGCTTCGAGTTCCAAACTTTTACGTTCAATCTTTCGGGCGGCCGCAGTTCTTTGAGCGATCGCGACGCACAAAATCGACGCTTCGATCATGACCACACCACAATGGAATCCTGTGCGCAGTAAATCGTTTAGTAGCCCCCCGGATACAAAAAGCAAATTGGGTGCCACAAGAGTTAAGACAATTTGATGGGTCATTGACAACCCGCAAGCCCAGAACAAGACCGGAATACGCCCCATCGTTGACAGCAATGCAAGAAGCGCGAAGTACATGACATGCGTATCGCTTTGCCAAGGGTGACTATCAAACAGTGCTGTAATCAACATTGATTGTCCCAAGACAGATCCCGTTGTCACATAGTCCGCAAACAAAGGTGTAAACTTGTGCGACAAGAGCGCTATGCCCGATAAACTAACAGCTCCTAACACAGCGACGGCGATCGACGAATGGGAAAAGTAGGCTGAGAAAACGGTTACCGGCACCAAGAAGAGACATGCCACCAAGGGCAAATTCCATCGACCAAATTTTCGCAAGACCCGTTCCAGAAAATTCATCCTCAACACTCCAATCATAACAGTTTTCGCAACGCGTAGCTGTACCGAACCGGACATGTCTGGCCGCATGTCACTTGCTGGACATACCAGACCACAATTTCGGGGCCATTAACGACTCTGGAAATCTATCTTCAATTGAACCCACTCATCCCTCTGATTTTTGTATACCAATGTATACTGTACTTGATTGTTTACCAATTTGCTGTATGTCTCGTGGCAACACACGCAAAACCAAAGAGGACCGGGATGACTAAAATCAAGGTTGAAAACCCCATTGTCGAAATGGATGGCGATGAAATGACACGGATTATGTGGCAATTCATCAAAGACAAATTGATATTGCCTTATCTGGATATTGATCTGCTCTACTACGATCTTGGGATCGAAGAACGTGATCGTACCGAGGATCAAATCACCATTGATGCCGCGGAAAAGACGAAAGAAATTGGCGTCGCTGTCAAATGCGCGACCATCACCCCGGACGAACAACGTGTTGAGGAGTTCGGCCTAAAAAAGATGTGGAGGAGCCCGAACGGCACCATTCGCAACATCCTTGGCGGCGTTGTCTTCCGTCAGCCGATCATTTGCAAAAACGTCCCTCGCCTTGTGCCCGGTTGGACACAACCGATTGTCGTCGGACGCCATGCCTTTGGTGATCAATACAAAGCCACCGATTTTCGCTTTCCCGGCAAGGGCAAGATCACGATGAAATTCGAGGGCGAAGACGGCACGATCATAGAGAAAGAAATCTATGACGCCCCAAGCGCTGGGGTGACAATGGGCATGTACAATCTTGATGACTCGATCCGCGATTTCGCCCGCGCGTCGATGAACTACGGTCTCAACCTCGGCTGGCCGGTGTATTTGTCCACCAAGAACACCATTCTCAAGGCCTATGACGGCCGGTTCAAAGACATCTTCCAAGAAATCTTTGAGGAGGAATTTGAAGCGCAGTTCAAGGAAGCCGGGATTGAATACCAGCACCGGTTGATTGACGATATGGTCGCTTGTGCCTTGAAATGGAACGGCGGTTTTGTCTGGGCCTGTAAAAATTACGATGGCGATGTCCAGTCTGATACCGTTGCTCAGGGGTTTGGGTCGCTTGGTATGATGGCCTCACAACTGATGACCCCGGATGGCAAGATTGTTGAGGCTGAGGCCGCACACGGCACTGTCACCCGACATTACCGCCAACATCAGGCCGGCGAAGCCACGTCGACCAACTCAATTGCCTCTATCTACGCTTGGACCGGGGCGTTGAAACACCGCGCTAAGCTTGATGAAAACACGGCTCTGACAACCTTTGCGGAAACCTTGGAAAAGGTCATCATTGATACGGTCGAATCCGGCCATATGACCAAGGATCTGGCCCTCTTGGTTGGTCCGAATCAAGGCTGGCTCACGACAATGGGGTTCCTTGAGAAAATCGACGAAAACCTGAACAACGCCCTCAAGGGCTAAAAACCAAGACGGGGAAACGGGGGGCGTCATGGCCCCCGTTTTTCATTGAGAAACAATCATACAATTTAATTACTATTGTTCTTTTTAACTAAAATTGTATTGCCACATTTGTCATTCATCCGGTCGGCCTCATTGATCTCATACCGCAACCCCTTAAAATAACGACACATTTTGTTTCGTGTAGATGTGGGGACTTACATGTTTATCTATTTGGCTCTTTTGGCTGCTGCGGGCAGCGTCGGTGTTCTTTACGGTGTTGGATCAGACGAAGACGATACCATTATCGGTTCGGAGGGAAGTGATGCGCTCTTCGGCGAAGGTGGGAACGACGAAATCGAAGGCCTGGCCGGAAACGACAGCATTTATGCAGGCGACGGCAATGACCGCGCTATTGGCGGGTTGGGCAGCGATCTGATTTTCGGGGGCAACGGTGACGATTTAATCACCGATAATCAGGGGGCAGATGACCTGCGTGGAGAGA
This sequence comes from Pelagimonas sp., assembly GCF_058892305.1. NCBI lineage: Bacteria > Pseudomonadati > Pseudomonadota > Alphaproteobacteria > Rhodobacterales > Roseobacteraceae > Pelagimonas > Pelagimonas sp. The sequence continues at coordinate 21,460 of NZ_JBZXVN010000009.1, read as the reverse complement.
ATGGCAACGACACCCTTTTGGGCGGTGCCGAGGCTGATAGTCTTCAAGGTGGCCCTGGCGATGACGTGCTTGGCGGCGGGAGCGGAGCCGATCAGCTTAGCGGCGGCAGCGGCAACGATTTCATTCACACCGAAGACGGAGCTGATCTTGCCTATGGTGAAGACGGCGATGACACGATTGAAACCTCTTATGGCGATACGGTGTTTGGGGGGGAAGGAGATGACTTCATAACTCCCAATAATCAATTTAGTGACCCAGTTCCCTCGCTAGGATATAGCGCTTATGGCGAAGATGGGGACGATGTGATTGATGGGTCTCGCACCGCAGATGTGATGGATGGTGGCCAAGGCGAAGACACCCTTGCAGGCCGACTTGGCGATGATCAGATTTTTGGCAATTCCGGGGATGATATCCTATGGGGCGGATACGCTGGCAATGGATTGCTTGATCGCGGCGACGACACAATTATTGGCGGCGACGGAAATGACTTTCTGGGTGGAGGTCACGGTGATGACAGTCTTGTTGGGGGAACGGGTCACGATGAGTTGGTCGGTCACGAGGACAACGACGTGCTGCGTGGCGGTTCAGGACATGACACGCTTGACGCCAGACAAGGAAATGACACGCTGTTTGGGGATGAGGGGGATGACTATTTGTTTTCGTACTATTCCGATCACATTTCTCATTTTGAAGGCGGCGATGGTGACGATACACTTCAATCCTATGGCAGCGATCAAATACTATCTGGTGGTACAGGCAACGATTTGATCCTTTCAGATGGTAGCGCGGGGCTGAAAATTCTGCGCGGAGATGAGGGGAACGACACGCTTGTGTCGTCGGATATGATCGGCGGCACCTTGAGCGGTGGTTCGGGCGATGATGTCATTCTGGATCATGCCGGACAAAGTGTGATGACAGGAGACGGGAGCGATATAGTCTGGACCCAGATGGCCAGCCAAGACGTGACTGAGGTTCAAGATTTTGATCCTGCGCACGACAAGTTGGTCATTGCCTACCCTGATTGGTTTGATCCCGACACGTCTTGGGTTGAACTGTACCAAGATGAACAATCCGACTCGCTGTCAGTTCTGCTCAAAACCGAAGGCGGGGATGAGCAAGAAGTGGCCCGCTTGTTGAGCGTCACAGATCCCGACGACATTGCCGCCGACGTGATCCATTTAGCGCCTCTTTCGACAATGGTTCCGGGCACAGACTTAAGTCCATAGAAAACAACGAGTGGTCGGCCGCTCAAATCTGAAATAAAATTTACTCTTAGGGTCTGAACCCATCAATTGATCCGTTGCAAGGAAAGCTGGACGATGGCTTCGGTTGCGCCGAAGAGGTTGAAGGCCTTGGTGTTTTACATCTGTTTGAATGACAGATGTCGACCCCAAGGCCGCTTCCGGCTTTGCTATCCTTGAGCAGAAAACTGAGCTGGTAGGTTTGAGCGATAAGGCAGCTTCAATGCCCGCGTTTTCACAAGGTTGTAACGCGCCAATCTGGCGGGTTTCACGCTCAAGGTTGCGTGCGCTTTGGCCTCGGCTTTCTCCCAGGCCACCACCGGTTTTTCTGAAAAGGTGGTTCTAAACTTTACCGCATCCTCATCTGCGGCCTGCCACCCTGCCCCTGGTAGACCGCGCCCTTCGGCGTTGCCCACTTCCATACGCACCGTCGTTCCATCAACTAGGGCGGCCTGATTTGCGTATTTCAAATGCGCGAGAAACAACCCACGCGGCATGTGAAACGGAAACGCCTCAAGCCGCCGTGTCGCAACCCGCACCCCATGTAGCGAGAAATCAATGGCCCGGCGGGATGCCACGGCCTTGGAATAATGCCCGCTAAAGCCGATATGCTGACGCTGGGCAAAGACTGGCCCTTGCTGCATCGGGGCATCGCCGGGCATTTCGACAAGATCGAACCCGAGCGCCGTCAGGACCGGAGCATCGGCGTTGGCCGCAATTGCGTCGCCAAGGTTGTCAAAGCGATCTGGATCAAAACAAATCAACTCATCGGCGTCGGACCGGATCACCCAATCATAAACGGCATCAAGCCCGGCATGAATCCCGTTCAAAAGTGCCGCGCGTGTCTTGTCGAAATCGTCAAAATTATCGCGGGCTATGGTTAGGATGCTGGCCTTGGGGCAGATCTGTCCGATCTTGGGGTCGGCACCATGCGCGACGATAAACAGGTTTTCAAACCCAATCTGTGCGCCATGATGCGCGTACCAACGCGACAGCGCCCAGTAATCCCGATAGACCATCGTCAATGCGGCTATTTTCATGGCAAGCCCCCTGTTTGCCACAAGCTAACCCATTGCAGACCCAGAAAAAAGGGCCCCGGTTGGGACCCTGTTAGTTTCGCTGATAGGGCTCCTATATTTCACCGCCCTTGATTTTTGCCTGCGGCCCTACCCGCGTTCAGGGTCAGCGCACCGACCCCGGAAAAGCGCGAGGGGCGGATCATTGACCCGCCCCTCGTCTTCCTTAGCTACACCCGGATGTTGATCCGCAGGTGTTACACTTCATACATGTGCCGTTGCGCACCAGTGTGTAGTTGCCGCAATCGCCACAGGCCTCGCCTTCATAGCCCTGCATCTTGGCGCGGCTGACGGCGTTCATCGCGGGCATGGATGTTTCCATCACCGGTGCGTCCGCCACAGGTGTCACTGAGGTTTCGGGCACCAATGTGTTGAGCGCTTGAACCGGATCGGAACCGGGTTGACCAAGGGCAACGGCCCCGGCCTGCCCACCTTGCAGAACCACCAGCTCTTGAGGAAGGCGCTTGCGCAGATAGCCTGTCGAGCTGATTTGTTTCAGCACAGCCAAGGACTTATCCGCGGCTGTTTCCGACAGTTCTTTGACGTTGGCCACGCCTTCTTCTTGGCCACGACCCAGATCATCAAACGACGCGCCTTCGGGTTTAACATGGGCCAGATCGGTGCGATCGAGGTAGCTCACCGCCAATTCACGGAAGATATAATCGAGGATTGATGTGGCGTTTTTGATGCTGTCATTGCCCTGAACCATGCCCGCCGGTTCGAACTTGGTGAAGGTGAAGGCGTCGACAAATTCCTCAAGCGGTACACCATATTGAAGCCCAACCGACACCGCGATGGCGAAGTTGTTCATCATGGCGCGGAAACCCGCCCCTTCTTTGTGCATGTCGATAAAGATCTCACCCAAAGAGCCGTCCGAATATTCGCCGGTCCGCAGATAGACTTTGTGACCGCCAACAACCGCCTTTTGCGTATAGCCTTTGCGGCGCTCTGGCATTTTGGTGCGCTCAGATTTGATGATCTCTTTGACCACAATCTTTTCAACGATCTTTTCCGCCAGAACCTGTGCTTTTTCTTGCGGGTTGCCGGTTTCAAGAACCTCGGCGGCTTCATCATCGTCTTCAACCAAAGCAGCGGCCAATGGTTGCGACAGTTTAGAGCCATCACGATAAAGCGCGTTGGCTTTGACACCCATCTTCCAGCTGCGCTCATAGGCGGCCTGACAATCTTCAATCGTGGCGTCGTTGGCCATGTTGATGGTCTTGGAGATTGCCCCCGAAATGAACGACTGGGCCGCCGCCATCATGTCGATATGGGCATTGACCGACAGGTAACGCCTGCCTTTCTTGCCGCACGGGTTGGCACAGTCAAAGACCGGATAATCCTGTGCGCGTAGATGTGGTGCGCCTTCGAGCGTCATCGTGCCACAAACATGGTCGTTGGCCGCTTCAATATCGGCCTTGGAATACCCAAGATGACGGAGCAAATCGAAGGTCGGGTCATTCAGTTTTTCACTCGGGATGCCGAGCACGTCCTGACAGAACTCTTCGCCCAAAGTCCACTGGTTGAACACAAAGCGAATGTCAAACGCGGTGGCCAAGGCACCTTCGAGCTTTTCGATCTGTGCCGGGCCAAAACCGTGTCCGATCAACGAGGTATGGTTGATGCCAGGTGCATTGCCGAGGGTCTGGTGACCGACGGCGTAACCAATGATCTCTTCGATCTGAGCGCTAGAATAGCCAAGCGTATCAAGCGCCGCAGGAACCGAGCGGTTGATGATTTTAAAGTAACCGCCACCGGCAAGTTTCTTGAACTTTACCAGAGCGAAATCAGGTTCGATCCCGGTGGTGTCACAGTCCATGACAAGTCCAATGGTGCCCGTCGGTGCGATAACCGAGGTTTGGGCGTTGCGGTAACCATGCTGTTCCCCAAGGCGCAGCGCCTCGTCCCAGCAGCTCATCGCCAGTTCAACCAAGGTGCCATCAGGGCAACCCGCGTGATCGAGTGGCACCGGCTTGATGTCCAACCCGTCATAGCCTGATGTCGCACCATAGGCGGCGTTGCGGTGGTTGCGGATGACGCGCAGCATATGGGCTTTGTTGCGTTTGTAGCCCGAAAACGGACCCAGCTCACCGGCGATTTCCGCCGAGGTCGCATAAGAGACACCCGTCATGATCGCGGTCAACGACCCGGCCAAGGCGCGGCCTTCGACGCTGTCATAGCTTAGGCCGAGGTTCATCAACAGACCGCCAATATTGGCATAGCCAAGACCCAAGGTGCGGAAATCATAGGAGAGTTGGGCGATTTCCTTGGACGGGAACTGTGCCATCGTGACCGAGATTTCCAGCGTCAGCGTCCACAGGCGTGTGGCATGCATATAGCTCTCGGCGTCGAACCGATCGCCTTTGAGGAAGGTCAGCAGGTTCATCGACGCCAAGTTACAAGCGGTGTCATCCAGGAACATGTATTCCGAGCACGGGTTGGAACCACGGATCGCGCCATCTTCGGGGCATGTGTGCCAAGCGTTCACGGTGTCGTGGAATTGAATACCGGGATCGGCACAGGCCCAAGCGGCGTGCCCGACATTTTCCCAAAGATCACGCGCCTTGATGGTTTTGGCAACGCTACCATCCGTGCGACGGATCAGCTCCCAATCGGCATCGTCTTTAACAGCCTTTAGAAAGGCATCGGTGACTCGGATCGAGTTGTTGGAGTTCTGGCCCGAGACGCTGGCATAAGCTTCGCTATCCCAATCGGTGTCATAGGTCGGGAATTCGATGCTGGCGTAGCCCTGCTTGGCGTAATCCAAGACCCGTTTGACATAAGTCTCGGGGATCATCGTCTTTTTGGCTTCGCGAATAGCGTTCTTAAGGGTATCGTTCTTCTTGGGGTCATAGGCGTCGGCCTCGGCACCGTCCCAGGCTTTGATCGCCGCGAAAATGCCGTTCAGCATTTTCTCATGCATCTTGGAGCCGGCAACGATTGACGCAACCTTTTGCTCTTCTTTGACCTTCCAGTTGATGAATTCTTCGATATCAGGGTGATCGGCGTCACAGATCACCATCTTGGCGGCGCGACGTGTGGTGCCACCGGATTTGATCGCACCCGCGGCGCGGTCACCGATTTTCAAGAAGCCCATCAGGCCAGAAGATTTACCACCACCCGAAAGCGCCTCGCCTTCGGCGCGCAAGGACGAGAAGTTGGTGCCAGTGCCAGAACCATATTTGAACAGGCGCGCCTCACGCACCCAGAGGTCCATGATACCGCCCTCTTTGACCAGATCATCGCTCACGGACTGGATAAAGCAAGCGTGCGGCTGTGGGTGCTCATAGGCGCTGTCAGAGGCGGTGAGTTCGCCGGTCTTGTAGTCGACATAGAAATGGCCCTGACCGGGGCCATCGATGCCATAGGCCCAATGTAGGCCGGTGTTAAACCATTGTGGGCTATTGGGAGCGGCCATTTGGGTGGCAAGCATAAAGCGCATCTCGTCGAAATACGCGCGGGCGTCTTCGTCGGTGCTGAAATAGCCGCCCTTCCAACCCCAATAGGCCCAAGCCCCGGCAAGTCGATCAAAAACCTGTTTGGCTGAGCTTTCGCCGATGATTTCCGTGCCGTCTTCTGCGGGTTCCGACCGCCAAAGGAATTCGGGAACGCCATCTTCGGGGACGCGTTTCAGAGCGACGGGAACACCCGCTTTGCGGAAATACTTTTGCGCAATGACATCGCTGGCCACTTGGCTCCACTTTGCCGGCACTTCGAGATTGTCGTTTGAGAAAACAACAGTCCCGTCCGGGTTCCGAATCTCAGAACTTGTGGTGACAAATTCGACGCCTTCATATGCGTCCTGGCCTGCTTTGGTAAATTTGCGCTCGATTTTCATCAGTGCTGCCCCGTCTCTCTGGCTGTCCCCGTTATATGCGCCTCCTGTTGCGGAACACGATGGGCAAAGAACGACCGTGCCGCGTGAGTGGTGCGCGACCACCGGTGTGATCCGGCGTTGTTGCTGTGGTAAGCGTTCTATCCCTCGTGCGGTCGTGACTACTATATCTAGTGTGCCTCTCGACCGGCCCGCACAAATTGCTGTTATCTCGCCTTTGGGTCAACGGGTTTTTTCACAGTTTCTACATATATTTTGTGTTGACGAAACTTGCCCCCACTAGGGGCTGTAGTACTCCCCCGATTCACCCACAGAAGGTTAATTCCCACCAACCCCGGTAACACTTGGAAAAACTCAATGTCTCGGCTCAGTTATCCACAGTTGTTGACAAACAACCTGAAGATAACCGTCGTTTTTTGTTAATCTTCGTTAAGTCACGAAAGATGTGGCACCGGGGGCACAAACAAGGGATTGAGGGTCCGAATCAACCTTAACGAGAGCACCATATATAGGGCTTCCGCACGGTAAGGCGCCCGAAGGCGTCTATATCTAGATTGTAAGAGAGAAGTGGTCGGGGTGGCGAGATTCGAACTCACGACCCCCTGTACCCAAAACAGGTGCGCTACCAGACTGCGCCACACCCCGACCGTGAGGCGGTGTTTAGCGACCCTTTCGCCGGATGAAAACCCCCAAAATGGGAAAATTATTCACAAGGCCAAATTGGCGCTAAAATCGCCGGATGTTGGATCTCATTTCCGGGTGAAATCCCAAGTTTCGCAGCCAATCCACCATTGATTTCCAAGACATACTGGATCAGCCCCTCTCCCGGTAAAGGAGTCTGGTCTCCCGGAATCGCATTCGCTTGAATGCTTGAGACCACGCCGCGTTCATCTGCATAGATGATATCAAGTGGAATCAGGGTGTTTTTCATCCAGAACGCCACCTCTCGGGGGAATTCATAGACAAACAACATGCCTTTGCTGCTTGGCATATATTCCACATGCATCAAACCTTGGGCCCGCGCCTCACGCGTATCGGCAACGTCGACACTGAACCGCGCGCGTCCAAAATCACCGCGCAGCCACAGTGTATCGTCTGGACAACTCTCTTTGGCGGCAGATGGGTCCGCGACAACATCTTGGGTCGCGACCTGCTGCGAATCCGCCTCTTTATCAAGATTGGCTTTATCAAGACCGCCGTCTTGTGCCGGTGACACAGGGAGCGGAGTCACAGGGTTCGGCACCACAGGGTCCGGTGTCACGGGATTCAATGTAAAGGGAGGCGCAATGCCAGGGGCCGGTTCAACAGGGGGAACCGAAATGATCTCGGGAGGAGCTTCATCAGGTGGACGCTCCTCTCCGGATCTTTCATTAAAAGCGTTCTTGTCCGCGACGGCCTGACCAGCAAAAGCCAAAGCCAAAACACTCGTTAAAACAAAACGGGCCTGAGACGCCCGTCCAAATCGAAAGGTTATTCGCGTACTAAGGCTGCTTCCCATGCGTTCACTTCCATCGCCATGCGTCCGCGCTTGCCGTCGACGACACGAATTGCCAATGCCTCTCCGGGCTGCAAATCCGCTAGTCCTGACCGGCGCAGAACTTCGATATGAATGAACACATCATCGGGTTTTCCAAACACATTTGCAAACCCAAAGCCTTTGGCCTTGTCGAACCATTTGACACGGGCAGGCTCGAGTGAAGCCTGCGCCATGACCTCTGGGTCCAAATGTTCAAAATCCGCCAAAGGTGCGCTATCGGCGACCTCGGGTGGATCAATTCGCAACACTTCGGTTGCTTGCACACCGCGATCGGTCTCTTGAACTTCGATCTCGATTTGCGCTCCATCGGCTACTGAGCTTTGCCCAAAATTGCGCAGAACATTTGCATGGAGCAAAATGTCCGGCCCGCCTTCATCGGCAACTACAAAACCAAACCCTTTTACAGGATCAAACCACTTAACCGTGCCTAACAGCCGTGTTACTTCATTGTCGTTCTGTTTCAAACTCACCTTCCAGTGATGTACTGACGTATCCCCACCGTCTGTCTTGGAACAAATAACAGTCGGATTTCAAGGTCTACAAATTGCTCTATTTTGTGTCGGGGGCACAGTCAAACTTGGACAATTCGTCCAAACCTATCCGTTTGAACCAGAACATATCCCATTTTAGGGATGCAAGCGGTAGACTGACCATTGGGCGGTACAATCTGGCCGTGTCCACTGAAAGCGGTCATGCAATCTAAACGCCCCATCTGCCCAGAATTCGATCTCAATCGGGCGAATCCTATAACCGCCCCAAAACGGGGGACGCGGCGGATTTGGACCTTTGGTCGCGGTAATTTTGGCCACATCTGCCATCAACGACGTGCGCGAGTCCAAATGTTGCGACTGATGGGACGCCCAAGCGCCAAGTCGGCTTTTGAGAGATCGGGATTTGTAATAGGCGTCCGCCGCCGGCCCGTCTTCACGTTCAATGAGACCGCGGACGCGTATTTGACGGCGCAATGATTTCCAATGGATCACGAAACTCGCCTTGCCCTGCCCGTCCAGTTCCCGCGCCTTGGCACTGCCGTAATTGGTGTAGAAAACAAAGGCATCGGCTTCGATATCTTTGAGCAAAACCATACGCGAGTTGGGCATGCCTTCGGCGTCTACCGTCGACAAGGCCATGGCATTGGGGTCATTGATTTCTGTTTCGACCGCCTCATCCAGCCAGCTTTGGGCAAGGGAAAATGGGTCATCCCCCGCAAAAATCCCGGTTCTATCTGTCATGTCAGCCTCCGTTTGTGGGTCAAGATGTCCCTTAGGTCATCGGAATGTGCAACCTGTTTCAGCATTGGCTTGAAGCGTGCCGGGCATTCACCTAAAGACCGTGTCTAACGTGGACAGGGTTGGAGTACCAAAATGTCGAATGGTTTGATGGCTGGCAAACGCGGCCTCATCATGGGTCTTGCCAATGACAAGTCGATTGCCTGGGGGATCGCCAAGGCCTGCGCCGATGCCGGTGCCGAGCTGGCATTTTCCTATCAGGGCGAGGCGCTGAAAAAACGCGTTGGCCCTTTGGCTGAACAGCTAGGGAGCGACATCGTCCTGCCCTGCGACGTCGGTGACGAAGCCTCGATGGATGAGCTGTTTGCTGTTCTCAAGGAAAAATGGGGTGAGCTGGACTTTGTCGTGCATGCCATCGGCTTTTCCGACAAGGGCGAATTGCGTGGCCGCTATGTTGACACCACGCGTGGCAACTTCACCATGACGATGGATATCTCGGTCTATAGCTTTACCGCGATCATGCAGCGCGCTGAGAAGATGATGAAACCGGGCGGTAGCGCCCTAACACTGACGTATTACGGTGCCGAGCAAGTCATGCCGCACTATAACGTCATGGGTGTTGCCAAGGCCGCGCTTGAGGCATCGGTCAAATACCTTGCCGAAGACCTTGGCAAAGATGGCATTCGCGTCAATGCGATTTCGGCGGGCCCGATCAAGACTTTGGCCGCCTCGGGCATTGGCGATTTCCGCTACATTATGAAGTGGAACGAATACAACTCGCCGCTGCGCCGCAATGTGACCACCGACGATGTCGGCAAATCAGCGCTCTATCTACTGTCCGATCTGGGTAGCGGTGTCACCGGTGAAAACCTGCACGTTGATGCGGGCTACCATGTGGTTGGCATGAAGGCCGTTGACGCGCCTGATATCACCAAGGGCTGATGCGCCGACTTGGTTTAATGACAATGATGCTCGCGCTTGGCGCGGGCTTTTTCTTTGCCGCCTACAAGGCACGCCATATAGTCCCACCGCCAGTGGCGGAAAAGCTTGGGCTTCGCGCCGATATTTCGGAGATTCGCGCCCACCAGATCCCAATCTTGACATCACTTCTTGAGCAACGCGATCTCAGCTTTGGAGCGCCGGTATTCTTAAGGATCTTCAAAGAAGAGGCCGAGCTGGAACTTTGGATCCAAGACAACAGCCAATTCAGCCTGTTTAAAACCTATCCGATTTGCAATTTCTCTGGCGATCTTGGCCCGAAACTACGCGAGGGCGACCGCCAATCCCCCGAAGGCATTTATAATGTTAGCCGCGATGCGTTGAACCCAAACTCAAGTTTTCATTTGTCCTTCAACCTTGGTTTTCCCAATCGGTTTGACCGATCCCATGATCGAACGGGTAGCTTTTTGATGGTGCATGGCAACTGTGTGTCGGTCGGATGCTATGCCATGACCGATCCGATGATTGAAGAAATCTATGTGTTGGTCGAGGCAGCGTTGAGCGGCCGGCAACATGCGGTGCCCGTCCACGCCTTTCCGTTTCGAATGACGCCAGAGCGTATGGCACAGGCGGCCCATTCGCCTTGGTTCGGATTTTGGGAACAGCTTTCTCCGATCTATGAACAGTTCGAAACCACCCGGAAAATCCCGGTTGTTGAAGTCATTGACGGGCGTTACGCGGTGAATTGACTTGCCCACCGTCGCGTTTTGCGGTGTTTTCGATTTGCTGGGGCTTGGTTGTTGTCCTAGAACAGCCCGAACAAAGGACACATCCCATGGATTGGACCCACCTGCTCGCCTTTAACCTGACCTTGCTGGCCGCGCTTGCTGCGCCCGGCCCGGCCCTGTTGTTTGCGTTGCGTCAGGCCATTTCCGGCGGATTTTGGGTTGGCATGGCAACGGGGGCCGGATTGGCATTGATGGCGGCCTGCTGGACCGCCGCGGCTCTTTTGGGGCTCGAAGCGGTTTTTGCGCTGTTTCCATGGGCGTTTGTTTTGATCAAGACCACCGGTGCTATCTATCTGATCTGGGTTGCCATCGGGTTGTGGCGCGACGCCGCCAAACCGCTCAACGACACGGCGACGCCGGGCAAAAAGGCGTTTTTGGGTGGGTTATTGGTCAATTTGGCCAACCCAAAATCGGTGCTGTTTGCGGCCTCAGTCTTGGTTGTGATCTTTCCTGCAGGGCTTAGCCTTGCTGAAAAGGCGTTGATCGTCGGCAATCACCTTGTAATCGAATTGATCGCCTACGCGGCCTTTGCCGCATTGCTGTCGACCCCACCGGCCCGTGCCGGTTACCTGCGTCTCAAATCGAGTTTTGACCGGGTGGCCGGTGCGATCCTTGGGTTATTGGGTCTCAAGCTCTTAATTGGACGTTGATATGGAATTTGGCATCTTTTTCTCGATTGTCTTAATCCACCTCTTGGCCGCGATGAGCCCCGGGCCAACCTTTGTGTTGTGCCTCCGCACTGCGGCGTCCGAAGGCTTTGTAACGGCGGTGATGCTTTCCGTTGGCTATGGATTGGGCGCAATGCTTTGGGCTGCCGGTGCGATGGCAGGGCTGGCTTTGTTGTTTGAAATGGTACCTGCGTTGTTTGTGGGCCTCAAAATCGTTGGCGGTCTCTTCCTCGTCTATATAGCGATCATGATGTGCCGCCATGCCAAGACCCCGATGCCCGATATCAACACCTCGGCCCCGCGCCACCCGCTATCCGCCATGCGTATGGGGTTCTTGGCCTTTGCCACAAATCCAAAACCCGCCGTCTTCTTTGGCGCGGTGTTTGTTGGCCTTGTGCCCACCGACGCCACGGTTTTGTCGCGTGTTTTGCTGGTTGCCATGATCGGGGTGAATGAAACCCTGTGGTATCTCAGCGTGGCCCGAATCTTTTCCCTTCCCAAACCCCGCGCGCTTTACGCCCGTATCAAATCCTGGACCGACCGGGTCTTTGGCGCGCTGATTGCTGTGTTCGGGCTGAAAATCGCCCTGACCTAAGGAGACACCGATGACCGACCGTTTGCCCCATGAAAAAGGCTTCCATGTCAGCTGGGACCAATTGCACCGTGACGCCCGTGCGCTTGCATGGCGCCTTCAGGACCAAAGCCCAAATGGAGAAGGCTGGAAAGCCATTGTTGCGATCACCCGTGGGGGTATGGCCCCGGCAATGATCATCGCGCGTGAACTTGATATTCGTTTGGTCGACACCATCAGCGTCAAAAGCTATCAGCACCAAAGCCAGTCCGAGCCGCAAGTGATCAAGGCCCCCAACAAAGAGCTGGTTGGCGACGGCACAGGGGTTCTGATCATTGACGATCTGGTCGACACCGGCAAAACGCTTGAGGTCGTGCGCCAGCACATGCCTAACGCCCATGTCGCAACCATCTATGCAAAACCCATGGGCAAGCCGCAGGTGAATTCCTATATTACCGAAGTCAGCCAAGACACTTGGATCTTCTTCCCGTGGGATATGGCGCTGCAATACGTCAAGCCCTACACCGGTAAAGACGACTAAATCCTGCGGCGCAAACCCCAGTGTTTGCGCCATTTTCCCGGGGGAGAAGACGATATGACCAGCTGGACGCAAACCACCTTTGCGCCACCTATTCCAGCCGCGCGCAAGTGGTTGGATGGTGTAGAGTTTCCGGCCGATCGCCCCTTGATTGACTTGAGCCAAGCCGTGCCCGCAGACCCGCCGCCTCAGGTGTTGCAGGATGTGATGGCCGAAGCGCTCAAATCTCCGGCCACCCATTTGTATGGGCCGGTCTTGGGGCTGTCTTCTTTGCGAGAAACCCTGGCCGCAACCTGGTCGGGGTTTTACGATGCCAAAGTCGCTCCGAACCAAATCGCTATCACCGCCGGATGTAATCAGGCCTTTGCCGCTTGTATTGCCGCCCTTTGCAGCGCCGGAGATGAGGTGATTTTGCCGGTGCCGTGGTACTTTAACCACAAAATGTGCATGGATATGGCCGGTGTTGCGGCCCGCCCGTTGACGATTGGGGCCGGGCTTTTGCCGGATGTCGATCAAGCCCGGAGTTTGATCACCCCAAACACCAAAGCTATTTTGCTCATTTCGCCCAATAACCCGACCGGCGTTGAATACCCGCCTTCCCTATTGCGTGGTTTTTTCGATCTTGCGCGCGAGCATGGGTTGAAACTGATCATAGATGAAACCTACCGCGATTTTCACAGCCAATCCGACCCGGTCCATGCCCTGTTGAAGACCTCGGATTGGGATCATACGCTGATCCAACTCTATAGTTTTTCCAAAAGCTTTCGCATGACCGGACATCGCACCGGGGCGATTATCGCCAGCGCCGAAACCTTGTCCGAGGTCGAAAAATACCTCGACACCATCACAATTTGCGCCCCGACTCTGGGACAGATCGCAGCGGAATGGGGGTTGCGCAACCTTGGCCCTTGGTTGGCGGACCAACGTGCCGACCTATTGACCCGCCGCGCGGCCGTCGAAGACAGCTTCCAAATTTTGGCCGACAAGGGCTGGAAGCTTCACGGAGTCGGGGCCTATTTCGCTTGGGTCACACATCCCTTTGCCGGTCGTGCTCAGGATCTCGCACCAAAACTAGTCCGCGAGGCTGGGGTTTTGCTCTTGCCCGCGTCGATGTTCATGCCCGAAGGCGACACATCAGCCGACCGCGCCTTTCGCGTTGCTTTCGCAAATGTGACCCCATCAGACATCAAGAAAGTAACCCAACGCCTTGCCAGCCTCGACTGGCCCCTTGCAGGGGCTTAAGCCCCGTCGTAGACAAGGCGACAGACAGGCGAAAACCATTCCTTCGGAGGACATAATGGCCGAGAAAAAAACGAGCATTGGCAAGATTTTTGTCTATGGCCTTATGGCACTACTTTTTGTGGGTTTGGGCGGCTTTGGGGCCACCAATTTCTCGGGAAATGTGAGCAGCATTGGCTCTGTTGGTGACGCCGACATCGGGGTTCAGGAATACTATCGTGGATTGCGCAATCAGATTGCCGCCATCGAAGCCCAAAATGGTCAACCCTTGACCTTTCAGCAGGCTCAGGAACAAGGCGTAACGTCTCAGGTTCTTGCCCAGATGGTGGTGAATGCCGCGCTTGAAAGCGAAGCCGCCAAGATGGGAATATCCGTCGGTGATGAACGTCTTGCCGAAGAGATCGTGAACACGCGGGCCTTTCAGGGCGCGGATGGCCAATTCAGCCGCGAAGCCTATGAATATGCGTTGAACAATGCCGGGCTGAGCGAGCGTGAGTTCGAAGAAGGCCTGCGCGCTGATAGTGCCAGCACCATTCTACAGGGGTCGGTTTTGGCCGGTGTGAAGCTACCCGATACCTATGTCGAAACCTTGGTTGGCTTTGCCGGGGAACGCCGCGCCTTTACATGGGCAAACTATGGCCCTGAAAACTTGACCACCGGCTTGCCCGTTCCAACAGAGGAGCAGCTTACCGAGTGGTACAATGACAATCTCGCGCAGTACACGCGCCCGGAAACCAAGCTGATCACCTATGTCTGGCTCACGCCGGAGATGATCCTTGATACAGTTGAGATCGACGAAGATAGCCTGCGTGCCGCTTATGCGGAGCGCGAGGCTGAGTTCAACATGCCAGAACGTCGTTTGGTTGAGCGTCTCGTATATGGCGACGCTGCCACGGCCCAAACGGCTCTGGATCGTGTCACCACCGGTGAAGCAACGTTTGAAGACTTGGTGGCAGAACGCGACTTGACGCTGTCTGATACGGATATGGGCGATGTTACTCAGGGTGATCTGGGCGACGCCGCCGAAACGGTCTTTGCCGCCGAGGTTGGGACCGTTGTCGGCCCAGCAGACAGCGACCTAGGCCCTGCACTCTTCCGCGTAAATGCCATCTTGCCTGCACAAACCACGACATTTGCCGAGGCGACGCCGGACTTGCGCGATGCTCTCGCCCTTGATCGGGCCCGTCGGGTGATCGAAGGTCAAGCGCAAGGCTTTGATGATGAATTGGCCGCTGGGGCGACTCTTGAAGAATTGGCAGAAGCCTCAGATTTGCAGTTGGGTAAAATTGGTTGGACAGGCAACGATGGCGATGGTGAAATCGCCGCCTATGATGGGTTCCGCGATCTAGCCGCCCAAGCCACCTCAGAGGATTATCCTAGCATTGCCCAGCTTGGCGATGGCGGCATCTTTGCGATGCGCCTTGAGGAGATCATGGAGCCTGCTCCCATCCCGTTTCCAGATGTGCGTGACAATGTCATCACGGCTCTTGAGACCGCCGAACGCACCAAAGCTCTTGTTGAGCAGGCCGAACTAAAGGCGACAGAGCTGTCTGAAGGTAAAACCTTTGAGGCGCTCTCCCTGTCCCCGAATACCGAAGAAGGCCTGACGCGCAACGCATTTGGCGCAGATCTTGCAGCGGGCGTTTTGGACGCGGTGTTTGACATGGAACCGGGCGACGTACGGGCCGTAGCGGGTGCCCAAGGCGCGGTCATCCTTCGTCTGGACGAAATCTTGGCCGCAGATACCGAAGATGAAAGCGCGCAAATGCTCGTCAATTTGTTCGGGGATCAAGCCGCATCTGATGTGTCCCAAGATTTGTTCCGGGCCTTGTCTGCTGACATCCAACAGCGTGCCGGTGTCTCGATTGATCAACAGGCGATCAACGCCGTTCACGCCAATTTCCAATAAGGTCAGACCTGGCTATGTCCGAGCTCACCCCCTCATTTGACGACTTTTCAACTGCGTACCAATCGGGGCGCAATCAGGTTGTCTATACCAGACTTGCGGCGGACCTTGATACGCCGGTGTCCTTGATGCTCAAGCTGACGGGTGCCGCGCGCGATAGCTTTATGCTTGAATCCGTGACCGGAGGCGAAATCCGGGGGCGCTATTCGATCATCGGCATGAAGCCGGATCTGATTTGGCAAAGCCACGGCTCAACCTCTCGGATCAACCGGGCGGCGCGCTTTGACCCAGATAGTTTTGTCGATCAACCCGGCGCACCTTTGGATGAGTTGCGCGCGCTTTTGGCCGAAAGCCGGATCGACCTGCCCGACGATCTTCCGCAAGCGGCGGCTGGTCTGTTTGGCTATCTGGGTTATGACATGATCCGTCAGGTCGAACATCTGCCCAATGTAAACCCTGATCCTCTGGGCCTTCCCGAAGCCTGTTTCCTGCGCCCGTCTGTTGTCGCGGTTTTGGACGGAGCCAAGGGCGAAGTGACGGTTGTCTCGCCCGCATGGGTTCAGGACGGCATGTCGGCCCGCGCAGCCTATGCGCAAGCCGCAGAGCGCGTGATGGACGCCGTTCGTGATTTGGAACGCGCCCTGCCCCAACAAGCCCGCGACCTCGGCGAAGCCGCCGATCTTGGCACGCCCGTGTCGAATTTCACCCATGACGGCTACAAAGCCGCGGTGATGAAGGCCAAGGAATACATCAAGGCCGGCGATATTTTTCAGGTGGTCCCGGCCCAACGTTGGACACAGGATTTCCCGCTTCCGCCTTTTGCCTTGTATCGGTCCCTGCGCCGTACCAACCCCTCGCCCTTCATGTTCCATTTCAACTTTGGCGGTTTTCAGGTCATCGGGGCGTCACCGGAAATCTTGGTTCGGGTCTTTGGCAACGAAGTCACCATTCGCCCGATTGCAGGCACCCGTCCGCGCGGTGCCACGCCCGAAGAAGACAAGGCGTTGGAACTCGATTTGTTGGCGGACAAAAAAGAGCTGGCCGAGCACTTGATGCTGCTTGATCTTGGCCGCAACGATGTCGGCCGTGTCGCCAAAATCGGCACAGTGCGCCCGACCGAAGAGTTCATTATCGAACGCTATAGCCACGTCATGCACATCGTTTCAAACGTTGTGGGTGAGCTGCACGAAGACCAAGACGCACTATCGGCCTTCTTTGCCGGGATGCCCGCAGGGACGGTTTCGGGTGCGCCCAAAGTGCGGGCTATGGAAATTATTGATGAGCTAGAGCCAGAAAAACGTGGCGTCTATGGCGGCGGTGTTGGCTATTTCAGCGCCGGTGGCGATATGGACATGTGCATCGCGCTGCGCACCGCAATCGTCAAAGACCAAAAGCTCTATATCCAAGCCGGTGGCGGTGTTGTCTATGACAGCGACCCCGAGGCCGAATATCAGGAGACCGTTCACAAATCGAACGCCATCCGCCGGGCCGCCGCAGATGCCGCACGCTTTACCGGCAACGGAAATAGCTAAACACACAAAAACCGACGGGCCCTTGCTCGTCGGTTTTTAACTTCGAACGTCAATTTGGATTTAGGTCTGAGCGACCGCTTCTTGACGAATCCGTTCGATCATCGCGCGCAATCCGTTTGAGCGTTGGGCCGACAAGTGATCATGCAATCCCAAACGCCCCAATTCGGCCCGTGCATCGACGCCGTTGACCTCGGCCATAGGCAATCCGTCATAGAGCTTGTGCAACAGGGCAATCAGCCCTTGGACGATCATCGCATCACTTTCACCTTGAAAATGAAACTGCCCGTCCGCCGGGGTGATGTGTAACCAAACCTGACTGGCACAGCCGTCCACCTTGGTTGCGGGCACTTTCAGCGCGTCTTCCAACGGAGCGAGCGCTTTGCCCATTTCGATCACCATGCGATAGCGATCTTCCCAATCGTCCAGGAATTCGAAATCCTCGACAACCTCTTCGAATGCTGCCTGCGCCATGCCGGTCTCCTCTTTTATTATGCACCTAAGGCGCGCATGAGCAAAGGTCCAGCCCTTGGCGCTTTCCAACCGATGCGATATGCGATAACTCAAAGGATAGGCAGGTATAGGGCAGAAACAGCATGAACAAACCGCTTTCCGTTCTGGTTCTTTCGGCGCTGGTTTTGACCAGTTGCGGAGCTATTCGCGACTCGCGAGTCAATCCGTTTAACTGGTTTGGCAATAGCCACTCAGAACCGGTGAATGTGTCCGAAGATGTGAACCCACTGATTCCACGTCGCCGCCGCGCCTCGATTTTTCGGACCAAAGAGGACACCACCTATCGCGGACGCGAAGTTGGTGAAGTCACCAATCTTGTGATTGAACGCCGTCCTGGTGGGGCCATTGTCCGCGCCACTGGTATTGGCGATCGGCAGAACCTTTTTGAGGTTAAGCTTGTTCCAGTCCCTGACGAAAGCGACGCGGACACCCTCACCTATGCGTTCAAAGCGCTCCAAAGCCGTGGCCCGGTTGGAACGACCGCCTCACGCAGCGTCACGGCGGCGGTTTGGTTGACCGACAATCAATTGGCGGGCATTCGCGAAATCCGCGTCAAAGCTGTTCGCAACGTTCAGGTGTCGCGGCGCTAACCGCCGCGAACCCTTTTAGACTTCGATCACAACAACCTGCTTGCCTTTGGTTGCGAGGGCAATTTCGCCGTTGCACAGACGCAGCGCGTCCTCGCCAAAGACTTCTCGGCGCCAACCGCGCATGGCCGCGACATCCCGCTCGCCCGAGGCAATCAGATCGAGGTCAGACGTCGGCGCAATCAGTTTCGACGCCACACCAAAGTTTTCTGTTTTCGCCTTAAGCAACACCCTTAGCAAATCGGCCAAAGCCGGGTTCACTTGAAGCTTGTCACGTTCCTTGGCGACCTTGGGCAATTGATCCGCCGGACAATTCAATCCGACCTGAATTGCTGCCAGAATACCGTCGGCAATGTCCCCTCGACGCGCTTCTCGTAAAAGCAGGCGAGAGCGGCCAAGGTCTTGCATGGTGGCGGGTTTTGTCGACGCAAGCTCAACCAAAGCATCATCCTTGAAAACCCGATTTCGTGGAACGTTGCGTGATTGCGCATGTGTTTCACGAAACTCGGCCAAAGCGCGCACCGTTGCCAAAAAACGTGCTGAATTCGACCGGGTTTTCACCCGTTTCCACGCATCCACGGGCCGGGTAATATAGGTTTCTGGGTCCATCAAGGTGGTGATCTCTTCGCCGACCCAACGTTCCCTGCCCGTCTCTTCGAGTTTACGGGCCAGAAATTCATAGATTTGGCGCAAATGCGTCACATCACCTACCGCATAGGTCTTTTGTGCATCGGTCAAAGGCCGGCGCGACCAATCGGTAAAGCGCGAACTTTTGTCCAGCTGTTGCTTGGCGATCCGCTTGACCAACGTCTCGTAGCCAACCTGTTCACCAAAGCCACAGACCATGGCCGCAACTTGTGTATCGAACAAAGGATCAGGGATAACGCCATGATCAATGAAGAAAATTTCAAGATCCTGGCGGGCGGCGTGGAACACTTTGACAATGCTTTTGTCACGAAACAAGTCCAAGATCGGCTCAAGCGACAATCCATCAACCAAAGGATCAACCAACACCGCGTCGTCGGGATCATTCCCCGGTAGCGCCACTTGAATCAGGCACAGTTTGGAGTAGTAGGTCCGCTCGCGCAGGAACTCCGTATCGACGGTAATATAGGGCTTGCCTTTGGCGCGGTCGCAAAAAGCGGCGAGATCTTCGGTGGTGGTAATGGTCTGCATTCGCAGCCTTTTCTTTGTTGTCTTTAATGAATGACGCGCGGGTTCCACTAGCTAACCCTGCACGTGGCGAAAACACAACCGAAACCGCGAAAACAAACAAATTAACCTAGTAAAATCGGCAATTTGTCACCGGATGCAAAACGACGCAGCGCCATTGGGTAAAGCTTGTGCTCCTGAACCAAAACCCGTGCCGACAATGTGTCGGGCGTATCGCCGGGTTTGATCGGGACACGGGCCTGACCCAGGATCGGCCCATCATCTAGTTCGGCCGTGACCTCGTGAACTGTGCAACCGGCCTCATCATCGCCGGCCTCAAGCGCGCGGGCATGGGTATGAAGCCCACGATATTTGGGCAAAAGTGACGGGTGAATATTGATCATCCGCTCGGCGTAGTGACCGACAAACACAGGTGTCAAAATCCGCATAAACCCAGCCAGAGCAAGGATGTCAGGTTCATAGGGGTCGATCGCTGAAATCAAGGCCTTTTCAAAACCTTCCCTGTCACCCTTAAAGTCACGATGATCCACAACCGCGGTTGCAATCCCCATGTCAGCGGCTTTGGCTAGGCCACCCGCTGACGGGTTATTGGCCAAGACCAAAACCGGGCGCGCCGGATGATCGCCGATCATGTCTTCGACGAGGCGAACCATGTTTGATCCGCCCCCCGAAATCAGGATCGCAACCCGTTTCATGCAAGGGTTCCAGTGTAGGAGACGCCTTCGGACCCGTTGACCGAACCAAGGCGCGCAACGGTTTCACCCGCCTCCGTCAAAAGCGTTTGCAACGCATCCGCCTGATCCGCCGACACAACAAGGATCATGCCAATGCCGCAGTTAAAGGTTTTGAGCATTTCCGAGGTTTCAATGCCGCCAGTTTCTTGCATCCATTTGAAAACGCCGGGCATTTCCCACGCGCCAAGATCAATGTCCGCCCCCATGCCTTCGGGCAATACGCGCGGAAGGTTTTCAGTCAAACCGCCGCCGGTAATATGGGCCAACGCATGAACACCACCAGCGCGGATCGCAGCCAAACATTGGGTCACGTAAAGACGTGTTGGGGTTAGCAAAGCCGCCCCCAAGGTGCCTTCGCTCCATGGGCAATCCGCATCCCAGCCAAGGCCGGACATCTCAACCAGTTTGCGCACCAAAGAATAGCCGTTGGAATGCACACCATCAGACCCAAGGCCAAGCAAAACGTCGCCTTCACTGACACCGGCGGGCAAGGCCGTGCCGCGTTCCATGGCACCAACGGAAAATCCAGCAAGGTCGAAATCACCCGCCGGATACATGCCGGGCATTTCGGCGGTTTCCCCACCAATCAAGGCGCAACCCGAACGCACACAGCCCTCGGCAATGCCTTCGACAACCCGCGCGGCGGTCTCGGTATCGAGTTTTCCAGTGGCAAAATAATCGAGGAAGAACAGAGGTTCAGCCCCCTGACAAACCAGATCGTTGACGCACATGGCGACCAGATCAATGCCGACACCATCCACATGGCCGGTATCAATCGCGATGCGCAACTTGGTGCCAACCCCATCGGTGGCCCCAACGAGAATCGGGTCACTATAACCGGCATCCTTGAGGTCAAACAGCGCGCCAAAACCGCCAAGTCCGCTCATCACACCCGAGCGATTGGTCCGCTTGGCGGCGGGTTTGATCCGCTCAACAAGGGCGTTACCCGCGTCAATATCGACCCCAGCCTGGGCATAGGTCAGACCTTTGTTTGCATCGCTCATGGTGTTCTCCTTCGGCAGCGGGGTTCGGTTATCCCATAGCGACTTTAAAGGAAAGGGCCATTGCGCCTTGACGCTCGCCGTAGGGCTGTGAAGATGCGCGTATTCACGCTTGGGTTTGATTGTATGACGGTTTTTTGGAACTCTGAGCTTTGGGGTATCATCGGTGGCATTGCCGGCACTGTGGGGTTGCTAGCCCTTGTACAGGCGTGGTGGCATCGCCGCGAGGACAATCTGCGCAGTGACATCAGCAGCGCGCCCTATCGGGCCAAGCTGATTCAGCGCTATGACTGTGACAAGGCGGATGGCTATTACCTGTCGCTGCGGCTGTTGTTGGATTGGACAGATCGGTTTTA
>NZ_JBZXVN010000008.1:0-18650 GCF_058892305.1 Pelagimonas sp. | reverse complement strand
GGTAATGAGATTCTTTCGATCAGGCACCAAAATTTCCCACAAAAAACAGTTGCGTCCCATGATTTCCCATGGCATCCATAACTCACACGATGAGAGACGGACAACGGGGCGACAACGATCCCCACACCGACTTCAAAAATAAAAATAAGAGCAGGTTCATACAGGCGTTCGCTCTCATCGTAACAAAGGATCCGGCGCGCGGGCGAGCAGACATCCCCCCAGGTGGCGCGCGCAGTCGGAGATACCCGCTCAGCGGGTCAGCGGTGGGTTGATCAGTGGCAGCAGATCAACCCGCCGTTTTTAGTTTCAAAGGGGTGGATAGCGAGGGCCAGGACAGTGGGCCGTAGGCTGAGGTTCAGAGGTGAAAGTCGACATAAGGTCGATACAAAGGGGCGGGTATCCATTCCGGCCTCCTTTCGCCGTGTTCTTCAGGCAGGTGACCCCGATTGGGCCGAAGGGTTGAATCCCAACTTCGTTATTGTCTATGGCGACAGCCGCCGCAAATACCTTGAATGCTATACCGTGCAGGAAATGGAAGAGGTCGAAGACCGCATTTCCGGCATGAAGCGCGGCACCAAAAAACGCCGCATTCTGGAACGTCTGTTCCTAAGTCAGTCCACAACAACGTCCGTTGATGAAACCGGCCGCATCGTGCTGCCGGCGAAATTGCGTGAAAAGATTGGCCTGAGCAAAGAGGCGCAATTCGCCGGTGCTGCGGATACTTTCCAGATTTGGGAACCGGGCACATACGAGGCGGAAATGGCCGCCACCGAAGAATTCCTAGACGAGCAGGACGATGATTTCGATCCTCTGATGTTGCTGGATGACGACGACGAAGAAGACGAGGACCTATAAGCGCATGTCCAAGGGCGCGCCACATATCCCGGTTTTATTGCGCCCCTTGATCGAGGCGGTGTCACCTGTGTCCGGAGTCTGGATCGACGGGACCTTTGGTGCGGGCGGTTATAGCCGGGCCTTGGTGGATGCCGGGGCCGAACGTGTGATTGGGATAGATCGCGATCCGCTTGCTCATGACATGGCGATGGATTGGATCGGGGACTATGCGGGTCGTCTTGATTTGGTCGAAGGCAATTTTGCCGATCTGGATCAGGTGGTTGAGACGGCGGATGGCGTTGTGCTAGACCTTGGAGTGTCGTCCATGCAGCTCGACAAGGCTGAGCGCGGATTTAGTTTCATGAAGGACGGTCCTCTCGATATGCGCATGGCGCAGACCGGGCAGAGTGCGGCTGATTTGGTGAACTCGGCGACCGAAGAAACGCTGGCTGATATTCTCTATATATATGGTGAAGAACGGCAATCGCGCCGGATTGCGCGTGCGATCGTGGCTGATCGGGTCGAACAGCCCTTTGAAACAACTCTCCAGCTGGCGGGTTTGATTGAGCGCTGCATTGGGCGCACCAAACCGGGGCAGGCCCATGCTGCTACCCGAAGTTTTCAGGCGCTGCGCATTGCGGTGAATGATGAATATGGCGCGTTGTGGAATGGGTTGATGGCGGCAGAGCGGGTGTTGAAACCCGGTGGTTTGCTGGCTGTGGTGACCTTTCATTCCATCGAAGACCGCATGGTCAAACGCTTCTTCCAAGAACACGGCGAGAAGAAGGTCAAGGTGAACCGGTATGCCAAAGAGGCCCCGGTGATGACGCAACCTTTTGAAATCCTGACACGCAAGGCCGTCGGGCCGGACAAACAAGAACTGACGGAAAACCCGCGTTCGCGGTCGGCGAAATTGCGTGTGGCCCGTCGAACAACAATTGAGCCGCGCGGGATCGAACCCGGCGAGATCGCCATGCCCCTGGTTGAGGGGCCCGAGCAGAACAGGAGACACTGAGATGCGTAGTTTGCTTTTTCTTCTCAGCGCCTTGGCCGTGATTGGCACCGGCTATTGGGCCTATCACGAAAACTATCGCACTCAAGATGAGCTTGATCGCGTGGATGCCCTGCGTCGCGATATTGGTGAAGCACGGGAACGCTTGGCGATTTTGCGGGCGGAATGGGCGTATCTAAATCGCCCGGATAGGTTGCGTGATCTGGCGGATTTGAACTTTACCCGCCTTGGTTTGATGCCCCTGCGCCCGGATCAGTTTGGTGGTGTTCGCGATGTGATTTTTCCAATTCCGGACACCAAGCTAGAGGTCACGGAACCAATTGACGTGACAAGCGCGGGGGCGCAGCAACCATGATGCGTACACCTCTGCGACCTTTGGCGCGTATTTTGGATGCTCGCCAAAAAGGCGAAAATCCGGATGCGATTGAAAAGGAAAACCGCCGTCTGCGTCATGAGCAAATGCGCGACAAAACCCGCCTGCAATCTGAAGGGCGGCTTTTGGTTTTGGGGGTTATGTTCTTTTGCGCCTTTGGCGTGATCGGGGCCCGTATGGGCACCATCGCCGCGACCGAGGCCGCTGAGCCGCGAGCCACGTTGACCGGGGCTTCAATTGTCGCCAGCCGCGCCGATATTGTTGATCGTCATGGCCGGGTTTTGGCCACAAACATGGATACCCATAGCCTCTACGCCCACCCTCAACAGATGATTGAGCCAGAGCGCGCCGCCAAAGAACTTGGCAAGATTTTTGACGATTTTGATGTTGAGGCTATGACCCGTCGTTTCAACGACCCCAAGAAGAAATTCATGTGGGTGCGCAAGAAGTTGTCGCCAGAGCAAATGCAGGCTGTTCATGATATCGGTGAACCCGGCTTGTTGTTTGGCCCCCGCGAAATGCGTCTTTATCCGAATGGTGCGATTGCCTCTCACGTCTTGGGTGGTGCGGGTTTTGGTCGTGAAGGTGTGCATTCCGCCGAAGTGATTGGCACCGCCGGGATCGAGAAATTCTATGACGACGAATTGCGCAATCCGGCCCGTGAAGGCGCGCCGTTAGAGCTTGCCATTGATCTAACGGTCCAGGCCGCGTCCGAAGAAGTGCTCTATGCGGGCATGAAGCTTTTGAATGCCAAGGGCGCGGCGTCCGTTCTTATGGATGTGCAAACCGGTGAGGTGATTTCTATTGTCTCGCTGCCGGATTTTGACCCCAATGATCGCCCCAATCCCCTAACCGAAGGCAATGCCTCGGATAGCCCACTGTTCAACCGTGCCGTGCAAGGCGTTTATGAGCTTGGGTCTACCTACAAGATTTTTGCCGCGGCCCAAGCGATGGAATTGGGTTTGGTTAATCCGAACACAATCATCGACACACGTCCACCGTTTAAGGTGGGTGGTCACAAGATTGGCGAGTTTGACAACCACAACTATGGCCAGATCAGCGTTTCCGAGATCATCATCAAATCCTCCAACCGTGGCACCGGAAAAATGGCCCTCGCGATTGGCAAGAAACGCCAACAAGAATTCTTGGGCAAGCTGGGCATGTTTGAACCAACCCCGGCCGAGATTGTTGAGGCCCAAGGTGGTCAGCCGCTTTTGCCCAAACGTTGGACAGACCTAAGCGCCGTGACGATTTCATATGGACACGGGATTTCGACGACGCCGCTGCATTTGGCGGCGGGCTATGCGGCGATTGCCAATGGCGGCATTGCAGTGAAACCGACCTTGCTCAAACAATCCGGCCCCCAGGATGGCAACCGCGTCATGTCCGAAGCCGTGGCCGCCGCGTCACGCACCATGTTGCGCAAGGTTGTCACCGAAGGCACCGCCAGCTTTGGTGAGGTCGCGGGCTATCATGTCGGCGGTAAAACCGGTACGGCGGACAAGCCCAAGGAACGCGGCGGCGGCTATTACAAAGACAAGGTCATCGCGACCTTTGCGTCGATGTTTCCGGCCCATGATCCCAAATATGTGCTGGTTGTGACTCTTGATGAACCGGTCGAAACCTCGGGCAAGAAACCGCGTCGAACCGCCGGTTGGACCGCTGTGCCGGTTGCCGCCGAAATGATTGGCCGGGTTGCGCCGCTTCTGGGCTTGCGTCCAGAGTTCAATACAGGGCAATTGGAAGGCGTCGTGCGCATCTCCCAATAGCGCGGGGCACAAGACCACACCAAACAAGAAGGCTGGGGGGCGTTCATGAGTATGACCAGCGGGCACACAAAAAGCCTAGCAGAGCTGGGCCTTACCGCGCGTGCAGGGCGCGAGGCGCAGGTAACAGGCATGGCGGTGGATAGCCGCGACGTCAAAGATGGCTACCTATTTGCGGCTTTGCCCGGAACACGGGTGCATGGCGGTGAGTTCATCCAATATGCATTGCGCATGGGGGCCGGAGCGATCCTTACCGATGCCCAAGGCGCAGGGATTGCCGCCGATGAATTGGCAGCATCAGATGCGGCGCTCGTGATCGCCGAAGACCCACGCCAGGCGCTGGCCTATACGGCGGCGCTTTGGTCCGGTGCGCAGCCCGACTGCGTGATTGCCATCACCGGCACCAACGGCAAAACCAGCGTCGCGACCTTTGCGCGTCAACTTTGGCAGGCCTTGGGCAAACGCGCCGTCAACCTTGGGACCACCGGGGTTGAGGGGGATTGGACTGCGCCGCTTAGCCACACAACGCCGGAACCCATCACGCTGCACAAAATGCTGGCTGCCGCCGCGCGTGAGGATGTGACACATGCCGCGATGGAGGCCTCAAGCCACGGCTTGGCTCAGCGGCGTTTGGATGGTGTGCAGCTGACCGCCGCAGGTTTCACCAACTTCACTCAGGACCATCTCGATTATCACGAGAGTTTTGAGGATTATTTCGCCGCCAAGGCCGGGTTGTTTGCCCGTGTTCTTCCTGAGGATGGCACCGCTGTGATCAACATTGATGATCCGCGTGGCGTTGACATGCTGGCCATCGCCCGCGCTCGTGGCCAAGAGGTGATCACCGTTGGCCGCCACGCCGCTGATCTTTGCCTTGAGGGACAACGCTTTGATGCGACGGGTCAGGAAATCCGCCTAAGCTGGGGTGGGGCCGTGTATCAGGCGCGCCTTGGGCTGATCGGTGGGTTTCAGGCCGAAAACATCCTTTTGGCTGCCGGTCTTGCCATCGCTTGTGGGGCCCCAGCCGGAGAGGTCTTTGACGTTCTTCCGATGATGGGCACCGTGCGCGGGCGCATGGAATTGGCGGCGACACGAGACAATGGCGCGGCGGTTTTTGTTGATTACGCCCATACGCCGGACGCGGTGTCGACCGCGATCAAGGCCTTGCGCCCCCATGTGATGGGCCGTCTGGTTGCGATTGTCGGCGCAGGCGGTGATCGCGATGCTGGCAAACGCCCATTGATGGGGCAAGCGGCGGCAGAGAACGCCGATTTGGTCATTGTCAGCGATGATAATCCCCGTTCCGAAGACCCGGCCACCATCCGCGCCGCCGTTATGGCGGGTGCACCGGAGGCCATCGAAGTGGGTGACCGCGCCGAAGCGATCTTGCGCGGCGTTGATGCCTTGGGGCCGGGGGACGCCCTGTTGATCTGTGGCAAAGGCCATGAAACCGGGCAAACCGTCGGCGACACGATCTATCCCTTTGATGATGTGGAACAAGCCAGCGTTGCCGTTGCGGCGCTAGATGGGAAAGGGTTGTGATGCTCTGGACAGCACGCGAAGCGGAACAGGCCACCGGTGGCCGTGCGATTGGCGATTGGACGGTCAATGGAGTGTCGATTGACACCCGTACCATAGAACCGGGCGATTTGTTTGTGGCGCTCAAAGCGGCGCGCGATGGCCATGACTTTGTCGCTCAAGCGCTTGCAAGCGGGGCAGGGGCCGCTTTGGTTAGCCGCATTCCCGATGGTGTGCCGGACACGGCACCACTCTTGTTGGTCGACGATGTTTTGACCGGATTAGAAGCGCTTGGTCGCGCGGCGCGGGCACGGACCAAGGCCAAGGTGGTTGCCGTGACCGGGTCGGTTGGCAAAACCTCGACCAAGGAAATGCTGCGCACGGTTTTGGGCGCGCAGGGCAAGGTTCACGCCGCCGAGAAAAGCTATAACAACCATTGGGGCGTGCCATTGACCTTGGCGCGCATGCCACGGGATGTCGATTTTGCGGTTATTGAGATTGGCATGAATCATCCCGGTGAAATCTCTCCTTTGGCGCAAATGGCGCGGCCGGATGTGGCGATGATCACCATCGTTGCCCCGGCGCATCTCGCGGCTTTTGATGGCATCGAGGGGATAGCCCGCGAAAAGGCAGCGATTTTTGACGGGTTGGAGCCGGGCGGGTCCGCGGTGATCAACGGCGATCTGGATGTATCGCCACTTCTTGACGCCACTGCGACCGAACGCGCCAACACCGTGATCCGCTTTGGCGAAGCCGACATCAATGATCATCGGCTTAGCTCGGTTTCGATCCGCGATACCTGTACCGTGGCCCAGGGCGTCGCCGGCGAAGAGCCGGTTTTGTTCAAAGTGATGGCCCCCGGACGCCATTTTGCCACCAATGCCATGGGGGTTTTGGGCGTTGTCACGGCGCTTGATCTCGATCTGGCCATGGCGATCACCGCCCTTGGGCAATGGTCCGCTGGGGCCGGGCGCGGCGCGCGTGAGATCATCCATCTGGACGCCGTTGACCAAAACCTATCGGTCGAACTGATTGACGACGCTTACAATTCCAATCCGGCGTCTTTGTCGGCCTCCCTCGAAGTTCTCGCCGCCGCGACGCCCAAAGGGGCCGGTCGACGTGTGGCTTACCTTGGGGACATGGCCGAGCTGGGGGATACCGAAATCGCTCTGCACCAAAAGATCGCAGAGTTGGACGCGATGGAAAACATCGACCTTGTGCATTGTGTGGGGCCATTGATGACATCCCTATGGCAGGCCTTGCCCGCCGACAAACAGGGGCGTCATTGCGCAACAAGCGACGAGATGGCCGCCACTGTGGCACAAGATATGGGGGCCGCTGATGTGGTCTTGGTCAAGGGGTCGCTATCAATGAAGATGGCCCGCGTGGTTGACGCGATCCGAAAAATGGGCCAATCCCGCGCGAAACTGGACGGGTAAAGGGGTAAAGCATGCTGTATTGGCTGACGGAACTGAGCGACGGCGGGGACCTTTTCAACCTGTTTCGCTATATCACCTTCCGCGCGGGTGGCGCGTTTCTGACCGCTTTGATCTTTGGCTTTCTCTTTGGTCGCCCGCTGATCAATGTTTTGCGCAAAAAGCAGGGCAAGGGACAGCCGATCCGCGATGATGGCCCCGAAGGGCATTTCGTCAAGGCCGGCACCCCAACCATGGGCGGGCTGTTGATTATCGGCGCTTTGGTGACATCAACCCTGCTTTGGGCGCGTCTTGATAACCCCTTTGTCTGGATGGTTCTTTTTGTCACAATCGCTTATGCGGCGATTGGCTTTGCCGATGATTATGCCAAGGTGTCCAAGCAAAGCACCGATGGTGTCTCGGGCAAAATTCGGCTTGTCTTGGGCTTTGTCATTGCCGGGATCGCGGCCTATTGGGCGGCGCAATACCACCCCGAAGCTTTGGCCAACAAGCTGGCCTTGCCGATCTTCAAGGACACTTTGATCAACCTTGGCTACCTGTTCATCCCGTTTTCAATCATCGTTATCGTTGGCGCGGCCAATGCTGTGAACCTGACCGATGGCTTGGACGGGCTGGCGATTATGCCGGTGATGATCGCCACCTCGACCCTTGGCATCATCGCCTATGCGGTGGGCCGGGTTGATTTCACTGAATATCTTGACGTGCATTATGTGCCCGGAACCGGCGAAATTCTGGTCTTTGCGGCCGGTGTTGTTGGCGGTGGTTTGGGCTTTCTTTGGTACAACGCGCCCCCGGCGGCGGTCTTTATGGGTGACACCGGGTCCTTGGCTTTAGGCGGGGCGCTTGGGGCCATTGCGGTGGCCACCAAACACGAACTGGTGCTAGCCATTGTTGGCGGTTTGTTTGTCGTCGAAGCCTTGAGCGTTATCATTCAGGTGCTCTATTTCAAGCGCACCGGCAAACGGGTCTTCCTTATGGCTCCGATCCATCACCACTATGAGAAAAAGGGCTGGGCCGAACCGCAGATTGTGATCCGCTTTTGGATCATCTCCTTGATCCTCGCGATCATCGGGCTGGCCACGCTCAAGGTGCGCTAACCTGTCTTTTCGATTGAATTCTCCAGCCCCCGGTTCCTTTGGTTCCGGGGGCTTTTTCTATCTCGGTGAGCTTCCTCTTGCCATTGGGGCGGTTTCTGAGACAAACAGACCCAAACGGGGGCGGGTCAACCACGGTCAGACCAAGCAAGTCGCCCGGACATGAAAGATGAGGGCGCGTTATGATTCCGGTACATGGATTGGAAAATGCCAAGGTCGGTGTACTTGGTTTGGGCCGTTCTGGTCTGTCGGCGGCGCGTGCCTTGCGCGATGGTGGCGCGATCCCGATTGTTTGGGATGACAACGCCAAGGCCCGCGAACGCGCCGAGGCCGAAGGCTTTGACGCCCGCGATCTGCGCCGCGCCATGGATGAGCTCACCCGCTTGGTTGTCTCGCCCGGTATCCCGCATCTTTACCCGACACCCAATCCGGTGATCGCGGCGGCCTTGCAGGCCGGTGTGCCGGTCGACAATGACATTGGGCTATTCTTTCAATCTTTAGGGCGCGGATGGGACATGTTCGACACCGTGCCAAAGGTGATTGCGATCACCGGCTCAAACGGCAAATCCACCACATCCGCCCTTATCCATCACATTCTGGAAAATGCGGGCCGCGATAGCCAATTGGCCGGAAACATCGGCCGGGGTGTCTTGGACATAGATCCGCTTGGCGATGGCAGTGTCGTTGTTTTGGAACTGTCGAGCTATCAAACCGACCTGGCGCGCAGCCTGACGCCCGATGTTGCGGTGTTCACCAACCTATCACCCGACCACCTTGATCGCCATGCGGGGCACGGCGGATATTTCGCCGCCAAACGCCGCCTGTTTGCCGAAGGCGGCCCGGATCGTGCCGTTGTAGGCGTGGATGAGGCAGAGGGCCAATTTCTGGCCAATCAACTGTCCGAAGGGCCGGGGGATGATCGGGTGATCCGCGTGTCATCGGGCACGAAGCTGACCGGCCCGGGATGGCAGGTGTTTGCGCGCAAAGGGTTCTTGTCGGAATACCGCAAGGGGCGTCAGATCGCGTCGATTGATCTGCGCAATGTTGCCGGGTTGCCCGGTGCCCATAACCATCAAAACGCTTGTGCCGCCTATGCTGCCTGTCGCGCCGTTGGCCTTGCGCCCCGCATGATCGAGGACGGTTTGCACAGTTTCGCAGGCCTCCCCCATCGCAGCCAAATCGTAGGCGAACGCGGCGGCGTGCGCTTTGTAAACGATTCCAAGGCCACCAATGTCGACGCGGCGCTCAAGGCGCTTGAGGCCTTTCCACGAATTCGCTGGGTTTGTGGTGGGTTGATGAAAGAAGGTGGCCTAGAGGCGCTTTATCCGGGTTTGAAAAACGTCGTCAAAGCCTATGTGATCGGACGCGAGGCCGAGGCCTTTGCCCTGCAAATCCCCCAAGCTGACACAGAGGTGTGCACGACAATGGAGGCCGCCGTGGCGCGCGCCGCAGCAGAGGCCCAAGAGGGCGAGGTTGTCTTGCTTGCACCAGCCGCAGCCAGCTTTGATCAATACGACAATTTCGAAAAGCGCGGCGATGATTTTGTGGATCAGGTTAACAGGGCGCTTGGGCAATAAAACGCCCTTTGTTTCTAAACCGGTTCCGACTTGGCCGCTTGCCCTGCGGCCACCGCAGACGACCACGCCCATTGGAAATTGAAGCCGCCCAACCACCCGGTCACGTCAACGGCTTCGCCAATGAAATAAAGGCCGGGGACCGTTTTTGACATCATGGTTTTGGAGTTCAACCCGTCCGTATCCACCCCGCCTAGGGTCACCTCGGCGGTGCGATAGCCTTCGGTGCCGGTGGGTTTGAGCACCCAGTTTTCCAAAGTCTGCACCAGTTCGGCAATGCGGGTATCAGAGAGATCACCAAGGTTGCCGGTAAAGGTCACGGTTTCCGATAGGTGGTCGATCAAACGCGCGGGCAAATGCCGGGCCAGTTCAGTTTTCAACGCCTTGCGCCCCTCGCTTTTGCGTTTGTCTTTTAGAACGGCACTCAAATCCAGCTCAGGCAGGAGGTTGACGGAAATCGCATCCCCATCGCGCCAATAGCTCGAAATTTGTAGAACTGCCGGGCCGGACAATCCGCGATGCGTGAACAACATCGCCTCGTCAAACGTGGTGTCATGGCAGGTCAACCGAACCGGCGCAGAGACCCCGGAAATTTCGGCAAAGCGGCCTTTGTCAAAGGTAAACGGAACAAGGGCAGGGCGGGTGTCGGTCACGGCATGGCCGAACTGGCGGGCGATGTCATAGGCCAACCCGGTTGCCCCCATTTTTGGGATGGACTTGCCACCCGTCGCCACAATGAGATTGGTGCAAGTGACAGAGATGTCCTTGCCGTCGCGTTCCAAGGTTACCTGAAAACGCTTGCCGTCATGGCGAACCTCTTTGATTGAGGTCTTCAACCACATCTGCGCTCCGGCGGCCTCAAGCTCGGCCACCAGCATCGCTACGATTTGCGTCGCCTTGCCATCGCAAAATAGCTGACCCAGCGTTTTTTCGTGCCACTCAATGCCGTGCTTGCCGACCAGTTCGACAAAATCCCATTGCGTATAACGGGTCAGCGCCGATTTGTGGAAATGCGGGTTGCCGCCAAGGTAGTTTTCGAACCCGCAATACATATTGGTAAAGTTGCAGCGCCCGCCGCCGGAAATGCGGATCTTTTCGCCGGGCGATTTGGCGTGATCTACCAAAAGCGTATCGGGCCCGGCATGGGCGGCGGCCATCAGACCGGCGGCACCGGCCCCAAGAATGAGGGTTTTGACTTTCATACTGTGGCCGTGCCCAAGATTGCGCCAAAGCGCAAGGGTTCAGCGCGGAAATTCCATCGCTAGAAACAAGGTGGCCTGCTCTGAAACGGCCTCATAGATATGGGCGACATCGCCGGGAAAGCGGAAATAATCACCGGGGCCAAGCTCTTCTGGGGCGTCTTTGGGGCCAACGCGGGCGCGCCCGGATGAGACAATGACATGTTCGATGGTGCCTTGCGGATGCGCCACCGCATCGCGCGCCGCCCCGGCAACCAAATCAAAGCGATAAAGATCGCGACGGCTGCCCGGAGGGCCATTTGACAATAAAACGGCCCGAAGATCCGTGCCTTCGGAATTGATCGGCGTTCCTTCTCCGGCGCGAACCAAGGTCATGTCCGGCGGTGCGGTGTCGAACAAGAACCCAAACGGCACGTCCAAAGCGGTGGCGATCGCCCAGAGCGTTTCGATGCTTGGGTTGCCCTGACCGGCTTCAAGTTGCGACAGTGTTGATTTTGCCAAACCGGCCTGTTCCGCCAATGCCGATAGGCTTAGCCCGGCTTTGGCCCGTTCTCGTTTTAAGGCGCGCGCTATAAGGGTGATCGGGGTCATGACGTCTCCGCAGGTTTCGTTCGGTATAATGACCGCTGTTCATCTTGACAAACGTTTCTGGGGGGTTCATCAAAACGGACGACGTTCGATATGAGGGTGATATGACCGAGGCAACAGTGATCGAAAGCCGCTGGCAAAGCGATATGCGCGACGGGTTGCGCGATGTCGCCCCGGTTTTGGGCGCTGTGGTGCCCTTTGCCGCTGTGTTTGGGGCGGTGGCCGCCGAAGCCGGTATGAGCATGGCGGATATCATGCTGGCCTCGGCATCCATCTACGCCGGGGCGTCGCAGTTTGTGATGGTTGATTTGATGGGGCAGGACGTGCCGATCTGGTCGATCGTTCTCGCTGTTTTTGCCCTGAACTTTCGCCATGTTTTATATTCCGCCTCGCTCGGGCGCCACATGGGCGCGTTTGGGTTTTGGCAAAAGGCATTGGCCTTTCATCTGTTGGTTGACCCGCAATTTGCCGCCTCGGAAATGCGCGCGCTGAAAACCCGGCTGCGCCCGACCTACTATTTCTCCTATGCCACGGCGATTTATTCGGTGTGGTTGGCGGCCAACCTTTTGGGCATTCTCTTTGGCGCGCTGATCGACGATCCCGCGGCCTGGGGCATGGATTTCCTTTTGCCGCTGTATTTCATGGGGTTGATCATGGGCTTTCATGGCCGGGGGCATTTCTGGGTGATCCTAAGCACCAGCGCAGTTGCCTCGATCATTGTCCATCAAACATTGGGGAGCCCGTGGCACATCACCTTGGGCGGTGGCGTCGGGCTTGTGGTCGCAGCGGCCCTTAGCAAGCCCAAAGAAGAGGAGGCGGCGGCATGAGTGATACCATTTTGATCATCTTGCTTTGTGCGGCGGCGACCTATCTAACCCGGATTGGCGGGCATCTCATCATGGTGCGCTTTGGTCAGGTCCATCACCGGGTCGAGGCCGCCTTGGCCGCCGTACCGGTTGCCATCCTCTCGGCCTTGGTCGCGCCGTCCTTGATGGCCGGGGGCGTGCCGGGGGTCTTGGCCCTTGGGGTCACGGCGCTCTCGGCCATGCGCGTGTCGCTGGTGATTTCGGTGGGCTTGGGTGTGGCAGTCTTGCTTGGTTTGCGCGCCGCCGGGCTTTGAGCCAGCTGTTAACGTTAAAATTCTGGCCAAAAGATATGTTTTTGGCTACTCTACCCCAAAGCGACCCCGAAAACGGGGCGATGAGGCAGTAAAAGCGGTGATCTCATGACAGAGATGGTGTACGGCACGGTTCCCGTGCGTGATGTTGAACCTGTGTTGCCCAAATGGTGGCGCACGGTCGATAAATGGACTCTGAGCTGTATTCTCATGCTGTTTGGCATGGGGATTTTGCTAGGGCTGGCGGCCTCGCCGCCTTTGGCGGAACGCAACGGTTTGACCCCGTTTCACTATGTCCAACGTCAGGCCTTCTTTGGCGGCTTGGCCATGATGGTGATGTTCCTCACCTCGATGATGAGCCCACTTTTGGTGCGTCGTTTGGCGGTCCTTGGCTTTATCGCGGCCTTTATCGCCTTGGCTTTGCTCCCTTTTCTTGGAACGGACTTTGGCAAAGGCGCGGTGCGCTGGTACTCGCTTGGCTTTGCCTCGATCCAACCCTCTGAATTCCTGAAGCCGACCTTTGTGATCATGGCGGCGTGGCTTATGGCCGCCGGGCTTGAGCTTGGGGGGCCTCCCGGTCGGACCTATAGCTTTATCCTTGTGGTGACGATTGTACTGATGCTGGCAATGCAGCCCGACTTTGGTCAAGCGTCGCTGGTGCTGTTTGGCTGGGGTGTCATGTGGTTTGTTGGCGGTGCGCCGATGATCTTGTTGATCGGGCTGGCCGGTCTGGTGGTGCTGGGCGGCATGTTTGCCTATGGCGCGTCCGAACACTTTGCCCGCCGCATTGATGGCTTTCTCAACCCCGATGTCGATCCAACAACCCAGCTTGGCTATGCCACCAATGCCATCCGCGAAGGTGGTTTCTTTGGTGTTGGTGTGGGCGAGGGCACGGTGAAATGGTCGCTTCCCGATGCGCATACCGATTTTATCATCGCCGTTGCGGCCGAGGAATACGGGCTTGTCATGGTTTTGGCCATCATCGCGCTTTACGCCACAATTGTGGTGCGCAGCCTTGTGCGCCTGATGCGCGAACGTGATCCGTTTATCCGCTTTGCGGGGACCGGTCTGGCGGCGATGTTTGGTGTTCAGGCGATGATCAACATGGGCGTTGCCGTGCGGTTGCTTCCGGCCAAGGGCATGACCCTGCCGTTTGTAAGCTATGGCGGCTCGTCCCTCATTGCCGGTGGCATTGCGGTGGGCATGTTACTGGCCTTTACCCGCACGCGGCCTCAGGGCGAAATCGGTGACATGCTCCGATCACGCGGGCGCTAAGACACAGATGGGCAGGGTTTGGCGCAGCGTGTAGCGTCATGATTGCCCAAATCGCGCCTATAAGGTATCTGACCCCGAAACTGGGTGTGGAGTAGGTAAAATGGCAGAGCGCAAGCCCTTGTTGGTGATGGCGGCAGGTGGAACAGGCGGACATATGTTCCCTGCTCAGGCGCTGGCTGAACTGATGCTGCGCCGTGGCTGGCGGGTCAAGCTTTCGACCGATGCGCGCGGGGCGCGTTACACCGGTGGCTTTCCCCACACCGTTGAAATCGAAGAGGTTTCCAGCGCCACCTTTGCGCGCGGCGGCATCGCGGCCAAGGCGATTGTGCCGTTCAAAATCCTTGGCGGCGTTGTGTCGACCTTTTTCAAATTTCGCAAGGATCGCCCGGATGTGGTGATCGGCTTTGGCGGCTACCCGTCGATCCCGGCGCTTGGTGCGGCGTGGTTGATGAAATTGCCCCGGATGATTCACGAACAAAATGGTGTCTTGGGGCGGGTGAATGAAATCTTTGCCCCCAAGGTTGATGTGATTGCCTGTGGCACATGGCCGACGGCCTTGCCCGAAGGTGTCGACGGCGTCCATGTTGGCAATCCGGTCCGCGGCGCGGTGATGGAACGGGCGGGTGCCGGCTATATCGCGCCGGGGCCTTACCCGATGTCGATGCTGGTGATCGGCGGATCACAAGGCGCGCGTATCTTGTCGGATATGGTGCCCCCGGCGATTGCCGCCCTGCCGCTGGATGTGCTCGGGAACCTCCGGGTGAGCCATCAGGCCCGCGACGAAGACGGCGAACGCGTAAGCACCTATTACGCGGAAAACGGGGTGGACGCCGATGTCCAGCCGTTCTTCCACGATGTTCCCGCCCGCATGAGCGAGGCACAATTGGTTGTGTCGCGCGCAGGCGCGTCGAGCGTTGCCGATATTAGCGTGATTGGGCGGCCCTCTATTTTGATCCCCTACAAACACGCGACTGGCGATCACCAAAACGCCAATGCCCAAGGCTTGGTTGATGCCGGGGCGGCGATCCGCATGCCCGAAAGCAAGCTCACCATCGAAAGCCTGAGCGACGCGATTTTGCAGATTCTGACCAATGAAAAGGGCGCGATCCAAATGGCAAATGCGGCCCTAAGCGTTGGCAAACCCGAGGCCACCGAAGAACTGGCCGCTTTGGTCGAACAATTGGCCGGATATACAGACCAAGTTGATAACGAAAACCAAGAATAACGAGAAAACAGGCGGGGCAGCACATGAAAGATCTGGATTTTGAACGGAGCACTGCGATGACAGGGGCAACCAAACTTCCCGGCGACGTCGGGCCGATCCATTTTGTTGGCATTGGTGGCATTGGCATGTCGGGCATTGCCGAAGTGCTGTTGAACCACGGCTATGTTGTTCAGGGCTCTGACCTGAAAGAGAGCAAGATCACCAACCGTCTGGCCGAGCTGGGCGCACATATCTTTGTCGGTCAAAAGGCCGAAAACCTAGACGCGGCCGAAGTTGTTGTGATCTCTTCGGCAATCAAACCGGGCAACCCAGAACTGGACGAAGCCCGCCGCCGTGGTTTGCCGGTTGTGCGCCGCGCCGAAATGCTGGCCGAGCTGATGCGCCTGAAATCCAACATCGCGGTCGCCGGAACCCATGGAAAAACCACCACCACCACCATGGTTGCCACGCTATTGGATGCGGGGAACTTTGACCCGACGGTTGTGAACGGTGGCATCATTCACGCCTATGGCTCCAACGCCCGGATGGGCGAGGGCGAGTGGATGGTCGTCGAAGCCGATGAGAGCGACGGCACCTTTAACCGTTTGCCCGCCACGGTCGCCATCGTCACCAATATCGACCCCGAGCATATGGAGCATTGGGGCAGCATCGAAAACCTGCGCGATGGGTTTTATCAGTTTGTGTCGAACATTCCGTTCTATGGGCTGGCGGTGTGCTGCATTGATCACCCCGAAGTGCAGGCGCTGGTCGGGCGCGTGTCTGACCGCCGGGTTGTGACCTATGGGTTCAACGCCCAGGCCGACGTGCGCGCCATCAACCTGACCTACAAAAAGGGTGTGGCGCATTTTGATGTGGCGTTCCAATCCGAAGATCTGGTGATCGAAGGCTGTACCCTGCCGATGCCGGGGGACCACAACGTTTCCAACGCATTGTCCGCCATTGCTGTGGCCCGTCATCTCGGTATGTCCGGTGATGAAATCCGCGAGGCACTTGCGGCCTTTGGCGGCGTCAACCGTCGTTTCACCAAGGTTGGCGAAGTCAACGGCGTCACCGTGATTGACGACTATGGCCACCACCCTGTTGAAATCGCCGCCGTGCTCAAAGCCGCCCGTCAGGCCACCGAAGGCCGGGTGATTGCCGTGCACCAACCGCACCGTTATTCCCGCCTGCATCACCATTTCGAAGAATTCTGCAGCTGCTTCAATGACTCTGATGTTGTTGCCATCGCAGAGGTTTTTGCCGCCGGAGAAGACCCCATCGAAGGCGCAAGCCGCGATGATCTTGTCGCCGGTTTGGTCCGTCACGGCCACCGCCATGCGCGGGCCTTGCATAGCGAGGACGATCTCGAACGCTTGGTTCGTGAACAGGCGCAGCCGGGTGACATGGTTGTCTGCCTTGGGGCCGGGACCATTTCGGCATGGGCCAATGCCTTGCCGGATCGCCTCAAAGGCTAATTCACGTCGAACCGCATCGCTAAATATGTCGACCCGCAGGACTTTCGAGACCTGCGGGTTTTGACTTTTTGTGGGGGTAATACTGCAGAACCGAACTTGTATCCCCATCCAAACCACGTTCTGACGCCACGTTTCATGCGGGATTTGTGATGTGTCAAAGAACGGCCCGGTCTTCACCGAATAATAGGGTCGAAAGACCGAGGTAGATTATGTCAGAACAGCTCAAACGCCGTATCGGATTACCATTGCTCGTCGCCTATGGCGTTGGTGTCATGGTCGGAGCCGGAATTTACGTTTTGGTCGGCGCAGTTGCCGGGGTCGCCGGGCAATGGGCCCCGTATTCCTTTCTTTTGGCGGGGTTAATCGCGGCCCCCACCGCCCTGTCTTATGCCGAATTCAGCACCCGCATTCCCGAAGCTGCGGGCGAAGCGGCCTATGTCGGCGAAGGTTTTCGATCAGACACCTTGGCGGTTTTGGTCGGTCTGGCCATTGTCGTTGCCGGCACGATCTCGGCCGCGGCGGTGTTGCGCGGCGGGGCGGGGTATTTGCTTGGCCTGGTCGATATTCCGCTGGTCTGGGCCGTCATCGCAATGGGCCTTGTTCTTACCGCTGTTGCGATTGTCGGCGTGATGGAAAGCCTAAGCCTCGCCGCGCTATTCACCGCCATCGAAGTCATTGGCCTTGCCCTTGTTGTCTGGGCCGGAGCAACAAGCGAACCGGTTGCCCAAATTGGCGGAGCAGTGCCTTGGGCCGGGATCGGGGCCGGGGCAATGCTGGCGTTTTTCGCCTTTATCGGTTTCGAAGACATCGTCAACATGGCCGAAGAGGTCCGCGATCCGACCCGCACCATGCCGCGCGCCATCTTGCTATCCCTAATCATCACCTCAACCCTGTATGCATTGGTGGTTTGGGCGGCGTTGCGGGCGGTTGCCCCGGACCAATTGGCCGGTTCTGAACAACCCTTGGCACTGGTTTGGTCCACAGCCACCGGCGGTGACGGGCGTTTCCTAGCTGCGATTGCAGTCTTTGCGGCGCTAAACGGCGTGTTGGCTCAGATCGTTATGGCAAGCCGTGTGCTCTTTGGGTTGGGAAAACGCACCCCGGCCTTGGCCGTCTTCCACCATGCGCATCCGCGGTTTGGCACACCCGCATTGGCCAGTGTTCTTGTCGGCGCGTCGGTCATGTTGGGTGCCGTTTTATTGCCCGTGGCGGTTTTGGCCGAAACGACGTCTGCGGTGTTGCTGGCGGTCTTTGTACTGGTCAACGCGGCGCTGATCGCGGTGAAACGACGGGGTGTGGATGGGCCTTTCAACGTCCCAATGTATGTGCCATGTCTGGGCTTGATCCTGTCTTTGGCCGCATTGGTCGGAAATTTCCTTAGTTAAAAGGCTCCGAAATGTTTGGAACGCTTGCCACACTCCTTGTGCTGTCCTTTGTCGTTAGCGTAATCGTGGCGCGTATCGCGGGGGGCAAGTTTGGCATGGCTTTGGTGATCCTTGCTGCAATTTGTATTGTTTTTCTTGGCTTTAGCGGCCTCATGCCGATTGCGATTGTTGCGGCTGTTGCCATCTTGATCGGCGGCACCTTGGGCACAATGTTTGGGGCCACATGGAAAGACCGGGCCAACCGTTAACCCCTTGCGCGACGCCGCCTTTTGCGGCATTGTCAAAGCGCCTTGGGGGGCAGCGGAGTAGGATATGTCACTTTCTTTGATCCTCGCCTTCCTTTGGCTCATCATCGCCAATGTGTTGGGTATGATCCCGTCCAAAGACAACATGTGGTCGCGCGCCTATGGGCTGATCGCGGTTGGCATTCCGTTGTTGGGCTATGTCACCTATCAAAACGGCCCTTGGATCGGGTTGATCTTTCTGGCCGCCGGGATGAGCGTTCTGCGCTGGCCGGTGCGATACCTTTTTGCGTGGATCAAGCGTCTGATAAGCCGTCCGGACCCGAACTAAGCCGCGACCTGAGGCCCCGAATACCCTTAAAAACAGGGTCCTATGCAGATTTGCACAAGGTCTCTGCATCAAAGTGGGGAATTCCCCACTGGTTTTCCCCCTAAGCCCCACCCATCTTAAAATGGTGCAATCGGGGGATTAGCCATGCTGTTGATGATACCATTTTTCGCTTTTCTAATGGGCCTGATTTTGGGCTACGCACCGGTGCGCGCCTGCCGGTCTGATGTGAC